>NZ_JAUOQN010000056.1:0-29710 GCF_030547555.1 Salipiger sp. 1_MG-2023
TCCGCCGTGGCGACCTGATCAGCCTTGGACCTCTCCGAAGGTCGGCGCTCTTACACCACCTCTCGGGGCACTACCGCCAACTGCTCATACCCCCAGCGATCATGCTGGATTCAGACAGTGAATCCCGCGAACGAATTGTGCAACAAAGCCCAGGCAATGGCAGCCCACCCTGGCGGTAGCATGGACTCCTTCGGCCTATGCGGCTACCTCCCCGCCAGGCGGGGTCTTTGCGCCGATATCCCAGAAAACACCGGCCATGACCCGCAGCGCATCTCGGCACACGGGCTTGAGCACATGTTCGTTGGGGGCGTGCTGTGAGCAGCCGCGATAGGAATGCGGCACCCAGATCGTCGGCAACCCGAGAATGTCGGTAAAGCTGTCGTTGGGCAGTGATCCCGCGAGGTTGGGTAGCACGTGTAGATCGCCCGTGGTCTCGCGGATCGACGCGCCCACGAACTGCGCCCAGGGGTGGGTCGGATCAAGGCGGGTCGCTGCGAAGAAACCACGATCATGCGGGCGGATATGCACCCGTTCAAAGCCATGCGCATCGAGGTGGCGGCGCAGTGCGGGCAGGATCCCGGCCGGATCAGTGCCCACGACATAGCGCAGCTGGCAGGTTGCCCGCGCCCATCCCGAAATCGCGTTGACCGGCGCTTCGGGCACGCCAGATACCATGGCGAGCACGGCAAAGCTGTTCCAGCCAAAGACCCGCTCGGCGGGGGTCAGGCTTTCCTCGCCCCAGTCAGGGTCCACTGCGGGGCCGTCGCCGCCCGTTACAGGCAGATCACGCAGGGCCTCGCGTACCGCGTCTGTCAGGCTGTCGGGGCGCCATTCGGGCACCTTGATCTGACCACGCTTATCGGTGATGCAGGCCAGCGCATGGGCGAGGATCATCGCAGGGTCGGCCAGCAGCCCGCCCCAGTTGCCAGAATGATGCGCGCCCTCGTGGGTTTCCACCAACAGATCGAACGTTGTCCCCCCACGCGAGCCCATGAACATGGTCGGCACGTCGGGCTGCAAGCGCGGCCCGTCCGAGGCGATCAGTACATCCGCACTCAGCCGGTCCTTGTAGGCGCGGAACACTTCGGGCAAGCCGACCGAGCCCACCTCCTCGCTCATTTCCAGAATGATCCGGGTGTTGAAGCCAAGGCTGCCGCGCGTTGCAAGCACGCATTCAAGCGCGGCGATGTTGATCAGATGCTGGCCCTTGTTGTCGGCAGTGCCGCGCCCAAACAGGCGCTCGCCCTCTTCGGTGATCTCCCAGGGCTTGAGCCCGTCGCGCCACATGCCCTCTTGTCCCAGCACCGTATCGCCATGGCCATAGGTCAGGATGGTGGGCAGGTCTTCACCTTCGACCCGCTCGCCGATCAGCAGCGGGCCCCCCTTGGGGTCGGGATTCTCCAGCAGTTCGCAAACAAAACCCATTGCCTCAAGCCGGGGCAGCATGGTTTCGGTCAGATAGCGCAACGCTTCAGCACGAGCTTCGGGCGCTGGATTCTGGATTTCGGTCCGATAGGACACAAGATGGGCCAGATCGGTCTGGAAAGCGCCGGTTTCGAAATATTCGGTGGCTTTGTCTACGGCGGACTGGCGGGTCATGCTGTCTCTTCCAGGGCTGTGTCACCCCAAGGTGACATGATTTCGGTGCATCCCGTGTTGATCGCGCCATCGCGCATCACCCCGGCGGGGCAGGCAAAGGCATAGGGCAACACGGTGCGTCTGGTGGTTTGCACGGGCAGGACGGTTTCGATGGCGCTCAGCACCTCGGGGGGCAGGGTTTCATCGGCGATCACACCTGTCCCGCTCGACACGTCGATGCGCGGCGCGTGAAAGGCCGCACCGATATCCATGCCGGTGTCGGTGATGAACGAGGCCAGCTGCGACACCGCCGAGACGATCTTGCGCCCGCCCGATGCGCCCAACGCGAAGCTGCGCGTGCCTTGGGTGCCCACAATGGGGCAGACATTCATCAGGCAGGATTTGTTCGGTGCCAGCGAGTTCGGTTTGCCCTGTTCGGGATCGAACCACATGATCCCGTTGTTCATCAACAGGCCAGTGGACGGGGACACCACGCGACTGCCAAAGATCGACAGCAAGGTCTGGGTATGCGCCACCATGTTTCCCGCGCGATCCACGACCGAGAAATGCGTGGTGCAGCCGGGAGCTTCGGGGATTTCGCCGGTATCGCCCATCTTGCCCAGCCGTTCGGCATAGGCGCGGGCAAGCGCGCCGGCATAGGCCGGATAGGCTTGCGCAGGGGTCGACAGATCCTGATCCGACAGTTGCTCTACGACACGGGCAAAGGTCGGCCCGGCGGTCAGTCCCGGCATGACGTGGAACATCGCATCGCGGTAAGGCACGGGCTGCGCGCGGCCCATCCACGCGCGATACCCGGCGAGGTCTTCGGTGGACAGGCAGCCGCCCTTGGCCTGCACATCACCCGCCAGTGCCTGAGCGATGTCGCCGGAATAGAAGGAGCGCGCGCCGCCCTTGGCCAATGCGTCCAAGGTGTCGGCCATGGCGCCCTGGTCCAGCCGGTTGTCGGGGATCGCCGTCCAGCCAGAGCCCTTGGGCCAGATCCCGTCATCCAGAAACAAGGCTGCGGCATCCGCATCCTGGGCAAGGTTGCGCGCCACCGACGCGATCAGCAACGCCGCGTACCAGTCGACCAGCATACCCTCGCGCGCATGGGCGATGGCGGGGGCGAGCAGCTCGGCCCAAGGCATCCGACCCCAGCGCGCATGGGCCTGCCCGAGGCCGTCCACGGTGCCCGGCACAGCGATGGCAGTGGCACCCTGCACATTGCGGTCATTGACCACCCGTTCCCACGGGAACAGATCGCCCGCCTTGCCATCGCCCGACAGCGGATAATCGCCTACATCCAGCCCTTTGGGTGAGCGCATGCCAAAGTTTATGGCCACGGCCTCGCCCGTATCGGCGCGCCAATGAACGGCCGCCCCGCCCCCCGCAGGGCCGCTCATCCAGGGTTCCAGCACGCCGATGGTAAAGGATGTGGCCACCGCCGCATCCACCGCATCACCGCCGGCGCGCAGCACCTCTGCCCCTGCCTCGGCGGCAAGGCGGTGCTGGGATGCGACAACGCCACCCGGCGTTTCGATCACATGCTTGCAGACATGTTGGGTTTTGGACATCGCGCTCATGCGGCTGTTTCCTTGTACATCGGGCTTTGAGGGTCGTGCAGATGACATTCCACCCGGCCCGCGTCGGTTTGCAGGGGGCGTGGTGCCACGGCGGCGCAATGCGCGCTCGCATGCGGGCAGCGCGGATGAAAGGCACAGCCCGAAGGTGGGTCGATCGGGTTGGGATAGGCCGTGCCAAGCGCGGTTTCCGGCACGCCCTGCGTCGGGTCCGGTGTCAGCACCGAGCTGAGCAGCGCGCGTGTATACGGATGGCGCGGGCGTTCGAACAGGTCGGCGACAGGCGCTTCTTCGACGATACGGCCGAGATACATCACCGCCACGCGGGTGGCGAGATGTTCGACCACCGCCAGATCATGCGAGATGAACAGATAGGTCAGGCCGAATTCATGGCGCAAATCGCCCAGAAGGTTCAGGATCTGGCTTTGCACCGACACGTCCAGCGCCGATGTCGGCTCGTCACAGATGACGATTTCGGGCTTCATCACAAGGGCGCGGGCGATCGCCACACGCTGGCGCTGACCGCCCGACATCTGACTGGGATAGGTGTTGATGACCCGTGACGGCAGGCCCACCACGTCCAGCATCTCGAGCACCGCCTTGCGCTGGCTGGTGGTATCGCCGATGCCATGCACCCGCAGGGGCAGCGAAATCAGATCATAGATGGATTTGCGCGGGTTCAGCGAGGAATACGGGTCCTGAAAGATCGGCTGAAGCCGCCCGGCAAGGGCGCGGCGGTCCAGATCCTGCATCCGGTCACCTTCGACCAGCACATTGCCGTCGGTGGGTGTCTCGAGCCCCAACAGCAGCTTGGCGAGTGTGGACTTGCCGCAGCCGGATTCCCCGACCAGCCCCAGAACCTCGCCCTTGCGCATCGTCAGAGAGACATCATTGACCGCCGTCAGCGGCCGGTGCTTGCCAAACATCCCCTGTTTGACGCGGTAGGTCTTCTTGACGTGGTCAAGCGTCAGAATATCGCTCATGCGATCTCTCCTTCCCGGGACTGGGCCCCGTCGGCGAACACGCAGCGAAAGGCGTGGCCGGCGTCGCCGCGCTGCGGGATGGCGTCTCGGCAGGCGGGCAGCGCATGTGGACAGCGGGTGCGAAAGGCACAGCCCGTGACCTCGCCCACCAGCGAGGGAACGATGCCGGCGATGGTGCCCAGCGGCGCGCCGCGTGCGGTCTTGCCCGGTTGCGGAATGCAGCGCAAAAGCCCGCGGGTGTAGGGATGGCTGGGCGCGGCAAAGACCTGCGCGGCGGGACCGGTTTCGACCAGCTCGCCCGCATACATCACCGCCACCTTGTCGGCGACACGCGCCACCACCCCAAGGTCGTGGGTGATCAGGATCATCGCCATGTTCATCTCGCGCGTCAGATCGACCAGCAGGCGCAGGATCTGCGCCTGAATGGTCACGTCCAGCGCCGTGGTCGGTTCATCCGCGATCAGCAGGTCCGGTTCGCACATCAAGGCCATGGCGATCATCACCCGTTGCCGCAGGCCGCCCGACAGCTGGTGCGGATATTGCGACAGACGACTTGCGGCGGCGGTGATGCCGACCTTTTCCAGCAGCTCGACCGCCCTGGCCCGGGCCTTAGCCTTGCTGACCTTGCGGTGCAGCAACAGGGTTTCCATCAGCTGATCGCCGATGGTGTAGGCCGGGTTGAGCGAGGTCATCGGTTCCTGAAAGATCATCGCGATGCGATTGCCGCGCAAATCCCGCATCACGCGCTTGCCCGCACGCTGCAGATCGACATCGTCGAAGCGGATTTCGTCCGCCGACCGCTTGATCGACTTGCCCAGAAGGCCCATCACCGCGAGCGAGGTCAGCGACTTGCCCGACCCGCTTTCCCCGACGATCGACAGGGTTTCGCCGCGCGCAAGCTCAAAGTCGATGCCGCGCACCGCGTGCAACGTGCCGCTGCCGGTCGGGATATCCAGCGTCAGGTTCCTGACGCTCAGCAAAGGGGTGGTCATCGCTCAGCTCCGTCCTTCCGGGGCGGTGACATCGCGCAGACCGTCCCCCATGAGATTGATCGCCAGCACCAGCACGAACAGCACGACGCCCGGGATCAGCACCAGCCAGGGTTCGAACAGCATCATGTTCTTGCCCTCTGACACCATCAGCCCCCAGGACGGGGTGGGCGGCTGCACACCAAGCCCGAGGAACGACAGCGCCGCCTCCAGAAGGATGGCATGGGCCATTTCCAGCGTGACGATCACGATCAGGTTGTTGAACACGTTGGGCATGATTTCGCTCAGCAGGATGCGCGGGGTCGAGGCCCCGATCACCTGCGCCGCGGCGATGTAATCGCGCCGGCTGATCTGCAGCGTCGAGGCGCGCATCACCACCGCGAAGCGGTCCCACAGCAGCAGGCCAAGCACGCAGATCACCACCGTCAGCGACCCGCCAAGGATCGCCACCACGGCCAGCGCCACCAGCACCACCGGCATGGCAAGCCGCACGTTGATCAGAAAGGTCACGACCGCATCGACCTTGCCGCCGAAATAGCCCGCCGCGACGCCCATCGCCGTGCCGATCACCCCGGAAATCAGCGCCGCGATGGCCCCGATCATCAGCGACACGCGCGCGCCATAGATCAGCCGAGACAGGTAGTCCCGCCCAAGGTGGTCGGTGCCCAGCGGATGTTCCCAAGTGCCGCCCATGAACACCGGCGGCACCATGCGCTTCATCAGGCTTTGCGCATAGGGATCATGCGGAGCAAGCACCGGGGCAAGAAGCGCGACCAGCACCAGCAAGGCCACGACGGACATGCCGAAAATCAGCCCCTTGTGCGACGCTGCGCGGGATTTGAGCATCTGCCGCGGCGACGGGCCCTCGATCTCCCGGGCGAGTGGATCGGTAACGTCGCTCATTTCAGGCGCTCCGCATTCTGGGGTCGAGCCACGCGTTCAACACGTCGGCGAGAAAGGTGAACACGATGTAGAACATCGAAAAGACAAGGATCAGCGCCTGCACCGTGGGCAGGTCGTTGCGCGCGATGCTTTCCCACGCCAGATAACCTGCGCCGTGCAAGGCAAAGACGCTTTCCAAAACGATCGAACCGCCAAGCATGAACCCCATCTGCACCGCGGCAAGGCTGACCACGGGGATGATGGCATTGCGCAGCGCGTGCTTGAACAGCACGCGGGTCTCGCCCGCCCCCTTGGCCCGCGCGGTCCGGATGAAATCCGAGCCGAGCACATCCAGCATCCCCGCCCGCGTCAGGCGCATGATGGCGGGCATGGCGTAATAGCCCAGAACGATGGTGGGCATGATGAAATGCCGCCACGTGTTCGCACCGGACGGGGGCAGCCAGCCCAGCTGGATCGCAAACACCACGATCAGGATCAGGCCAAACCAGAAAGACGGCATCGCCTGCCCGGCAACCGACAGGAACAGGGCGAAGCGGTCGATGAGCGAATTCGGCCGGATCGCCGCTGCCACGCCCAGCGGCACTGCCGTCAGCAGCGCAAACAGGATGCCGCAGACCCCCAGGATCATCGTAACCTGCAAACGCTCTGCGATCAGGTTGGAGACCGGGAGTTTGAAGTAATAGCTCTCACCAAAATCCCCGCGCACCGCCGAAAACAGCCATTCGCCGTATTGCACCAGCATCGGGCGATCAAAGCCGTAAAGCCGCCGCAGCGCCTCGACATCTTCGCCGCTGGCGGTTTCCCCAGCCAGCGCTGCCGCCGGATCTCCGGACAGGAACAGCAGGGAAAAGCTGATGAAGCTGACGGTAAAGGCGACCAGCAGCGCCAATCCCAGCCGTTTCAGTATGAATGTGAGCATAGACAACCTTTCGCGCGGCGCGGGGCCATGCGTTTCAGGGGGGCGAGGTATCAGACGTGAAAAGGGGTTGAGAGACGCGCCGCCCCTCAACCCCGGTGGGTTTTACTTCCAGCTCATGTCGACAAAGCGCAGCACCTCGTCGGCGGTGGGGGTGTAGCTGACCTCATCCTTGAACACGTAGTTGGTGTTGTAGGTGAACATCGGCGCCCAATAGGCTTCTTCGGTGATCTTGTTCAGCGCCTTGGCGTAGTTGTCCACGCGGGTGTCGGGATCGGTCGAGCTGTCGGCGACGTTGAGCCATTCCAGAACTTCGTCATCGCGGGCGCTGTCCAGCGAGCCATGCTTGAAAAACTGGCTGACGATGGCCGAGGCATCGTTGATCGAATAGCTGCCCCAGGTCTGGAACGAGATCGGGACCTCGCCCTTCATGTTGATCTCGCGCAGGGCGGAATACTGCAGCATGTTGAAGTTGGTCTTGATGCCCACCGCGTTCAGGTACGAGGTGATCGCCTCGGCATACTGACGGTCGCGATAGGCGTAAAAATCCACGGTGAACCCGTCGGGGTAACCGGCCTCGGCCAGCAGTTCCTTGGCCTTTTCGGGGTTGTACTCGTATTCGGTGACGTCCTGCACGCAGCCGAACTGGCTGGGGAAGCAGGGTGTATAGACGACCTTGGACGCGCCTTGCAGCAGGGCATCGACCAGCTCTTGGCGGTTGATCGCATAGTTGACGGCCTGACGCACCAGCTTGTTGGTAAAGGGCGTGTCGCCCGAACGGCCCGCCGCATCCATCTGCAGATAGCCCACCCGCATGGTGGATTCATTGGCCACGGTGAACTGGTCCATCTGGGCCAGCTTGTTGGCCTGATCCGCAGGCACCTGCCAGATCAGATCGAGAGAGCCGGAAAACAGCTCGGCCATCTGGGTATTGACGTCCGGAATGGTGCGAATGTCGATCTTGGCGATCTCGGGCTGTCCCTTGGGGCTGTCGTGATAGGATTCGTTGGCTTCCAGCACGAAATGCTGGCCCGGAATAACGTCGACCATCTTGTAGGGGCCCGTGCCGATGGGCTTGAGCCCCATGCCCGACGGGCCGGCCTCGGCGTAATACTCATTGGGGTACATCGACACCGGGCCGGACAGGAATTCGATCGCCGCCGGGAATTTTTCCTTCAGGTGGATGCGGACGGTGTAATCGTCGATCTTTTCGGCATAGTCCATCCAGTTGACGTTGCGCTGGGTTTTCACGCCGTTTTCTTCGTTGGCGACGAAATCGACCGTGAACACCACGTCATCGGCATTGAAGGGCTCGCCATTGTGAAAGGTGACACCCTCGCGCAGCTTGAATTCCAGCGTGGTGTCATCGACCCACTCCCAGCTGGTTGCGAGGTTGCCGACATATTCGTTGGTTTCCGGGTTGCGGTAGATCAGCCCGTCCCAGATCGCACGCTGCAACACCACGCCTTCGCGCGACGAGTTGAAATAGCTGTCGACGTTCTCGAGCTCTTTGGTGAAGGCGACATCAAGCGTGCCCGAGGCCTTGTCGGCCAAGGCGGGCATGGCAACGCCGGCCATCAGCACGGCGGCGAGAAAAGAGGAGCGTGTCGGAGACTTTGCAAGCATGGTTTTGTCCTGTTGAGTTGCTGATTGTATCATTATTTGATAGTTATGATTGTTATTTAAGATTAGTAATCGAATAGAATGGGCTGTCGTCAAGAGTTTGCGCGCAAAGACGCACCCGGAATTGCACCAAGTGGATTAAATGAATGCAAAAGAAGCAGGATAGCCTTTACGTCAGCACCCTCGCACGCGGGTTGCAGATCTTGCGGGCCTTCGATGAATCGCATGTTTCGCTGTCGCTCACCGATCTTGTTGCGCGCACCGGGCTGGAGAAAAGTTCGGTCCAGCGCATGGCCCACACCCTTCATCTGGAAGGGATGCTGGAACGCGATCCCAAAACCCGCCGGTTTCGCCCCAGCCACGCCTGGCTGGAACTGGCTTATACCTATTACTGGTCGGATCCTCTGATCGCGCGGGCCCTGCCCAAGCTGATCGAATTCAGTCAGGCCAAGGGTGAAACCATCAACCTTGCGCAGATCTCGGGGGATCACATCATCTATTCGCTCAGATTGCCGAACCAGCGCACCCATTTCGCGGCCAGCATCGTGGGGCGCCGCCTGCCGGCGTTGAACACCGCCGCGGGCCGGGTGATGCTGTCGACCCGATCCGAAAGCGATATCGCCGCGGCCTGCGCCGAGTGGCCCGTGGTACAGGCGACGCGCAAAACGCTGATGAACCGGGATGACATCGCCCGCAGCATCCTGAAGGCGCGCGAAGATGGCTTCTGTATCACCCGCGATCAGATGTTACTGAACGAAATCAGCGTGGCCGCCCCGATCAGGGGCACCGAAGGGCAGGCCGATGCGGCCGTGCAAATCTCGCTATCCGGCATCACCTATGACGAACAGCTGGCGCTGGAGAAATTTCTGCCAACCCTGCTGGACACGACGGCGGGCATTCTTGGCTGAGCGTCTCCTGCCTCGATCACAACGCTCTCCATTCGCAACTGTCTCCGTCAAGGCACCTTGAAGGCCCCATAGTTTCCGCGCTTTGCATAGAGCGTTAGCGGGCATTGCCAACTTTCTGAAGCCCCTGGGGGCGTCTAGCGTTTTGGCATGATGATACCAGCTGAGATGCCGCGCTTGAAAGGCTATCGTTTTCCTCGTGAAGCCGTGGCCCACGCGGTGTGGGCCTATCATCGCTTCGCGCTCAGCTCGGCGGACGTTGAGGATCTTCTTGCCGAACGCGGTGTAGCCGTCAGCCGGGAAACCGTGCGCAAATGGGTGAACCGGTTTGGTCGGCATTTCGCCGATTGCATCAAACGTGACCGCCCCGCTGCTGCCGACAAGTGGCATCTGGACGAAGTCGTCGTTCCGATCAACGGCGTGAAGCAGTGGTTGTGGCGAGCGGTGGACGCGAATGGGGATGTGCTGGATATCCTTGTGCAACCACGCCAAAATGCCAAAGCCGCCAAGCGTTTCCTTGCCCGGCTGATCGCCCGCTATGGCACGCCGCGTGTGGTCGTGACTGACAAATTGCGCAGTTACATCAAACCGATCCGTGCTCTCGCGCCTGAAGCCGATCACCGGGCACATAAAGGGCTCAACAACCGCATAGAAGGGTCACACCGACCAATCCGGAAGCGAGACAAGGTCATGGGCCGGTTCAAATCGAACCGGCAGGCGCAAAGGTTCCTCGCGGCCCACGATCAAATCGATACAATTTTCAGACCTCGTCGCTTTCGTCTCTCCACCGCCTCATACCGCCATGCAAGATCCGATGCCTTCGGCCTGTGGCCAACTATGCGCTCGAAATGACCGCCTGACACAAACACCCCTGGCGGCCGTCTCATGCTGATGCCGTCAAGTTGGCAATCCCCCGGCAGACAATTTGGCAATGCCCGCAGCACATATCGATCTTGCGGATTTGGCTCGGGCCGGGTTCCTCAAATCATCTAGCGCCAAGGGGCCAAGGCGCATCGGGTTTCCGCTGACACCCGGCGCGCGGCTGTTTCGCAACCTGATCACCGGCAGCGCCCCCGGAGGATCAGCCCCGCAACCGATCCATGAACACTTCGAAATGGCGCCGGGCGAGCACCGCCGCCAGCGACGACGAGGTGTCGCGCGGGGCGATCAGGGCCAGCGACAGCGGCGGCAACGCGGGCCCCCTTAGCGGGATCGCATCAAGACCGGGTTCGGGGCGCTCGGGCAGGCCCGCACATACGGCGATCAGGCCATGGCCGCAGCCTTCGCGTACCAGCGCGCGCAATACCTCGGTGCTGTCCGCCGTGATCGCCGCAAGCGGTTCGACGCCCGCGCGCGCGGCGGCAATGTCGTGTATATCGCGCAGCGGGCTGCCCGCGCCGGGCAACAGCACCGGCTTGCTGAAAAACCGCCCCAGCGACACGCTCTGACGCGCGCGCCCGTCGGAGGGCAGCAGCGCCAGCACCCGGAACGGCACCTCGCGTAGCACCGACACCCCCGGCAGCGGGCGCGGGCTGAAGGTCAGGCCCAGATCCGCTTCGCCGTCGATCACCCTCTGCCGGACGTTGTCCGACCCGGACACCCGCAGCGACAGGGTGATTTTCGGATGCGCCGCCCGGAACGCCGCCAGCGCCCGTGGCAACAGCCCCGAGGCCGCGTCCTGCGGGGCGGCGATGCGCACCTCGCCGCGGCTCAGGCCCTTGAGCTCTTCGATCTCGGCCGACACCGCGCGCATGTCGCGCCGCCAGCCGCGCATCCGGTACATCAGCAATTCGCCGGCCGAGGTCAGGCGCACGCCCCGAGGGTGACGCTCGAACAGGGGAACGCCCAAATCTTGCTCGGCGCGCAGCAATTGCTTGTCGATGGCCGAGGCGGAAACGTTCAGAACCTCGGCGGCGCGCCGGATCGATCCAAGCCGCGCGATTTCCTCCATATATCTGAAAAAGCGTGTGAAAAACACTTTCTGCATTGGCTGTCACGTCCCATTTTGGCCCCGCTGATGCCAACATTTCAGAGCGTTGAGAAAAATTCAACGCCGCGTCGGATTCTTGGCGTTTGTCATTTGCCTGTCATGTTGGAATGTTGCCCCGAAACACCCATCCCACCGGAGGCCGCCTTGCGCCTGATCGCGCCCCATCACTACGACGTCGAGATCGCCGGCAAGACCGAGCGTCTGCCGATGCTGGCGCTGGATGAGCAGCGCGCCATCGCCCTGCTGATGGACATCGACATGGGGCTGGCCTTTGCCGATCGCGTCGGGCGGGCGCTCGCCGAACGCTTTGCCGCGCTCAAACCCGACGTCGTCGTCGGCAGCGCCACGCTTGGCATTCCGGTGGCAATGGAGGTCAGCCGCCACCTTGGCCTTGACCGTTACCTGATCTTGCAGAAATCGCCCAAGTTCCACCTTGCCGATGCGCTGTTCGAACCGGTGCGCTCGATCACCTCGGACACGCCGCAACGGCTGATGCTGGATCGGCGGCAAGTGCCGTTGCTTCAGGGGCGCCGCGTGGTGGTGGTGGATGACGTGATCGCCACCGGCGCCAGCATTGCCGCGTCGATGCGGCTGGCGCGGCGCGCCGGAGCCACGGTGCTGGCCGCCGGAACCATCCTGACCGAGGGCATCGCCTGGCGTGAGGCGCTCGGCGAAGACGCCGCGCTGGTGCATCGGCTGGGCCGCATCCCGCGCTTTTTCATCGCAGGCGGCGCGGCGCAAATCGACCCCGCCAGCCTTGAACCGGACATGCTACCGGACTTGGAGCCCGCGCCCATGCCCCACTGACATCATAGGGCAGGCCGGGAAGGGAGGAGCCCGGCCTGCCCCGTCATTTCGCCCCGAACCGGGCGCAAGCAGAAGGGCGGCACGCGCCCCTCATCTCAACCGCAACAGGGAATCCTCCTATGACCACACAGACCCTTTCCAAGGATGGCGGCTCCAGCCTCTTTCCGATCGTGCTTTCCATCGTCGCCGCAGCCGCCACCGGCGTGCTCTGGGCCTATGCCAACCCGATCCAGCTGGTGCCCGGCGTGATCCAGTGGCGCATCTTTGCGTTTCTGCCGCCGCTGGTCGGCATCCTGCTGGGCTGGAAAAGCGGCTTTATCTGCGGCTATCTCGGCACCATCGTCTGGTCGCTGCTGGCGGGCACCTTCATCCCGGCGCATTCGCTGATCGTCGATGGCATCATGGTCGGCCTGACCGGCCTTGTGCCCGGCCTGCTGTTCAGCCCCGCCAAGACCAGCTTTGACAAAAGCGCGCTGATCCGCATCGCGCTGGTCTGCCTTGCCGTGGGTCTGGCGATGGTGGTCGCAGTGTCCGCCAGCCTTGCCGCTCTGGGGATCTTTCCGTTCTGGTGGGCGGTTGGCTACCTCGGCCTGTCCGACATCGTGCCGATGCTGATCGGAACGCCGCTGCTGGTGGTGCCCGCGCTCAAGATCCTGACCGCCGCGCACCCCTCCGGGTTCAAGCGCTTCTGATGCTGCTGAACGCTGACAAACTGACGCTGGGGTTCGGCACTGCCGAGCCCCTTGTGCAGGACGCTGACCTTGCCCTTGGCGAGGGCCAGCGCCTGCTGATTTGCGGCGCGACCGGCAGCGGGAAATCGACGCTGGCCATGGCGCTGGCGGGGATCATTCCGCAGATCCTGCCGATCCCGCAATATTCCGGGCGCGTGTCGCTCGCAGGCGAAGAGGTGACCACCCTGCCCCACGCCGCGCTGTTTTCGCGCCTTGGCTATGTCGCCCAATCCGCCGAAGACCAGCTCTGGGATCTTTCGGTCGAAGACATCATCGCCTTCCCGCTGGAAAACCGCGCCCTGCCCCGCGCGCAGATCCGCGAGCGCGTGCGCGCCTTGATGACACAGCTGCAGCTGACGGCGCTGGCCGGACGCCGGGTGCTCACCCTGTCGGGGGGCGAGCGGCGCATGGTCGTGCTTGCCGCAGCTCTTGCCTCGCAACCCACGCTGGTGGTGCTGGACGAGCCGACCACCGGGCTGGACCCGGCGGCGCGCGCCCGTCTGTGCGACGCGCTTGTCGAGGCTGCGGCGCATGTCTCGGGCATGATCGTCACCGAACAGGATGCCAGCGCGCTGGCCCCGGTTTGTAGCGACCTCGCGCTGCTTTCGGGGGGCAAACTGGCGGCCCCGCGCGCCCTTGGCCCGGCGCTGGACGACGCCGCGCTATGGACTGGCGCTGGCCTTCTGCCGCCCCGCCGCACCACGCCCGCCCGCACGCCGCCCGCAACCGGCCCCGAGCTGCTGGCCGTCGCCGGCCTGCGCACAAAGCTGACCCGCGCCGACGGCGCGCCGGTGCTGGAAAAGGCCGAACTGTCGCTGAAGGCGGGCGAGGTGCTTGCCGTGATCGGGCGCAATGGCGCGGGCAAGACAACGCTGATGAAATCGATACTCGGCCTCGCCCCCGCCGCGGCTGGACGCATCGTGCTGGGCGGCACCGACGCCACCGGCTGGACCATCGCGCGCCGTGCCCGCCACATCGCCTATGTGCCGCAATCCATGCGCCAGATCCTGTTCCACATGAGCGTGGCCGAGGAAATCGACTTTGCCCGCTCCATGGGTGCGGGTGATGAAGACACCGCAACCGTGCTGGCCCGCTACGGGCTTGCCGGGCATGAGGAAACCAACCCCTTTGCCCTGTCGGCGCGCCAGCAGGGCCAGCTCGGGCTGGCCTGCGCCGATGCGTCGGGGGCGGCCATCGCCATTGTCGACGAACCGCTTCTGGCCCGCGATCTGCACGGGCGCGCCCTGCTGGAAACCTTCCTGTCGCGCATGACCGGATCGGGGCGCGCGGTGATGCTGATCTCGCATGATCTTGATCTTGTCGATGACGTGGCCACGCGCCTTGCCATCGTCGCGGATGGCCACATCCCGCAGGACGGCCCGGTGCCCGAGGGCTGGCACAGCCCGGCCTTCGCCGCCCTTGGCTGGCCCCTGCCCCGCGCCCATCAAAGGACTGCCGCATGAGCCGCCTTGCCGATCTCAATTTCTTTGCCAAGCTCGGCGCCGCCTTTGGCCTGATGATCCTCGCCTGGCTGGCGCCGGACTGGCGCTGGGGCCTGCCCTATGCGGCGCTGATCGTCGCCGGGCTGGTGCTGGACCGGGTGCCCGGCTTGCGCGGCTATCTCAAGGGAGCCGGGCTGCTGACCCTGATGGTCATCGTCAGCTGGATGATCAACCTGACGATCCAAGGGCTTGCCCCGCTGGACGCGCTTGGCGTCGCCGCAAAGATGGCCGCGCGTCTGGTGGCCACCACGGCGCTGTTCTATTTCGTCATGGAAACGTCGAGCCCCGGCGCCATTCTGGCGGCCTGCTCGGCGGCGCGGCTGCCGCCCATCGTTACGCTTGTGCTGTCGCTGCTGTTCGGCATCATCCCGATGCTGCGCGATGAATTCGAACGCATCGCCGATGCACAGCGCGCCCGCGGCATGGAAATCGACGACGTGAGCTTTCTGCGCAAACTGCGCTTTGCCCTCGCGCGCGGCGTGCCGCTGCTGGTGCAGGCCATTCGCACCGCCCACGCCATTTCCTTCTCACTCAGCCTTTACGGATTCGACCTTGGCACAAAGCGCAGCACATGGCGGCGCGTCGGCTGGTGGATCGAACCTGCGATGTCCTTCAGGGAGCCCAGTAAATGAAAGACC
The DNA here is from genome assembly GCF_030547555.1 of Salipiger sp. 1_MG-2023. Classification (NCBI taxonomy): domain Bacteria; kingdom Pseudomonadati; phylum Pseudomonadota; class Alphaproteobacteria; order Rhodobacterales; family Roseobacteraceae; genus Salipiger; species Salipiger sp. 1_MG-2023. The sequence goes on from NZ_JAUOQN010000056.1 coordinate 15,146, forward strand.
AGACCGCCGCACAGACCTGGCATGTCGATGTCGAAGGCTTCGGCCTCGATCTGCCGATCGTGCCGATCAACCCCGAATTCGCGATCTCTCTGATGATGGTGATCGACCTTGGCGTGCGCTTTGGCGCCCATGTCGGCGAACGGCTCGCGGCGAAAATCGCCCCGATGAAGCCCGACATCATCGTCGGCCCCGCGACGCTGGGCATTCCCGTCGCCATCGAGGTGACGCGGGCGCTTGGCCTTGATCACTACGTTGTGCTGCAAAAATCGCCCAAGCTGCATCTGGCGGATGCGCTGGTGCAAACGCTGACCTCGATCACGTCCAAGGGCGAGCAACGGATCCTGCTGGATCGCGCGGCGATCCCGCTGATCGCGGGCAAACGGGTTGTGGTGGTCGATGACGTGGTGGCGTCGGGCTCCAGCCTCAAGGGGGCGCTGGATCTTGTGCGGCAGGCGGGCGGCAACCTCGTTGGCGCCGGAGTCATCCTGACCGAAGCGCAGGACTGGCGCGAAACGCTCGGGCCGGACGCGGACAGTTTGGTGTCGCTGGCGCATATCCCGCAATTCGCCCCGGGTGCGGAGGGCCGCTGGCAGCCGATCCCGGGAACCTGAAGCCGCAAGGGGGATTTGCCGCGCGCAACGCTCTTTCAGGGGCAGGCCCAATTGGGTGTCGCTGCGGGGCAGGAACACGCAGCGTCGCATCTGGCGTCTTCACGGGACGCGTCGCGGGTGCGTTCCGGTCAGGTAGCTCATGTCTGACAGCTGAACGCCCACGGGCAACAGGCCCGGCGCCGCGCATGAGAAAAGGAGCGCCCCGGTCAGGGCGCCCCTTAGGTTCAAGTTGGGCTTAAGTGTCGTTCCAAAACAGGCGCTTCGCCCGTCTGGTACGGCCATGGATCAGCTGTTGAAGTTGCGGATCAGCGCCTCGGCCCGAAATTTCGCCTCGGCGGCGCTGCCTTCGTCCGAAACCACCTGCCATGCGGCGACCGCTTCGGAGTTGCTCAGCGAAGCAACGTCAGCGTTCGGAGCAATCTGCGACAGGGCTTTGCGGGCTGCGTCGCCGGTGTTGTTGGGCTGGGCCGACGCGGCGCCCGAAAGAGCGGCGGTTGCGGTGATGGCTGCGGCGGCAATGAGAGCGATGCGGTTCATGTGAAGTCTCCGATATCTGGTTATGTGCGTCTGTGTTCGACGTTTCCGTCTTGTGGGGTAGATATCGGTCGCACGGCCCAAGGTTTCAAATCACAGGATCGCTCTCGCGCGCTCTTGGGGATGTGAGAAATCTGGGTGGAACAAATGACCATCACCAGATGAAACTTCATATCCATATGTTTTATAAAAATAGTTTTCCATCAGCCAAGCTGCCTGCACAGCTATCCGTGTAACATTCACCGCCAATGCGGCTTGTTTTCGGGCATCACACCATTTCTGTGCGCCAGCGCACCGAGTAAGGAGAGGCTTGGCAATCCCCACCTAGTGAGGCACGCGCAAAAGTTCCGATCCGCAATCGAACAGCTGTCCCCCGGACCGGCCTATATGCAGTCTGATCCGCATCTTTGCCGCGCAAAATCCGCAGCGGGTCCGCCTGATGCACAGCGCAGCACAGGCACAACAGAGGACGGTGACGCGGCAGGCGATGGCCTCGTCGTTGGGAAGATGGGAGGCCCTCGGGGAGGGTTTCTCGACCAACGTCGGCACCCTAAGTGCGCCGGTTAATATCGCCACTCAGCGCTTTGGTCGGGGTGCTGATGTTCGCCGGGTGAATGCTCTGCTCGCCCGCAGAGCGCGATCCCGCCGCTGTCAGTTCGTCCGGCTTGGCCGCAGCAAGAGCGCCGCCGCCCTGTGCACTGCGAAAACCCCGGCATTCAGAATGAAGCAAGGAACGACGTCTGAATCGTCTTGCGGCAGATTTGGCCGGATGGTACCGGCAGCGGTCACAAAGATGTGGAACGGGGGCCGCGCGCCGCCCGTCTCACATCAAAGCCATGCGCCCAGCCGCTACCCCAGCATTCCGGTATCGCCGCAGACCGACAGCGCCTGCCCCGAAATGGTCGCCCCGCGCGGGCTGGCGAGGTACAGCACCTGATCGGCAAGCTGCTCGGGCGTCACGTATTGCTTGATCGAGGTGCGCGAAAACGCGTCGCGTTCGGCCTCTTCAAAGCTGATGCCCTGCGCTTGCGCCCGCGCCTCCAGCACCCGGCGCTGGCGTTCTCCGGCCACCAACCCGGGCAGCAGCGCGTTGACCCGGATCGCGTCGGGGCCAAGCTCGATCGCCATGGATTTGGTCAACCCGATCACCCCCCACTTGGCCGCCGCATAGGGGCTGCGCTGACGGAACCCCAGCCGCCCCGCCAGAGACGAGACATTGACGATGGACGCATTGTCGCTGGCCCGCAGATGCGGCACCGCACGCGCGGTGGTCAGGAACTGGCTGGTGAGGCAGATGGCAAGGCATTGCTCGACCTCTGCCAGATCCAGCTCTTCGATCCGGCCCGTCGGCCCGGCGATCCCGGCGTTGTTCACAAGGCAATCGATGCCGCCGAGCTGCGCCGCCGCCGCGTCCATGAACGCGCCGAGGGCGGCTTTGTCGGAAACATCGACACGGGTGCGGAACACCGCCTCGGGCAGGCTGGCAAGCCCGGCCTCGTCGATATCGCAGGTGGCGACGCGCGCGCCTTCGGCCAGAAAGCCTTCGACGATGGCGCGGCCGATGCCGTTGGCGCCAGCGGTGACGATCACCCGCGCGCCAGTCAGATTCAGATCCATATTCGGGTCCTTTATTGTGAGGTAAACACCAGCGACAGCCACGGCAGGAAGCTGATGATCAGCAGATCCACCAGCAGGATGGCGACAAAGGGAATGACCCCCCGCGCGATCTGTGGCACGCCGATGCGCGCGATGCTTGAGGCGATGAACAGGTTGAGCCCGACCGGCGGCGTGAACATCCCCATGGCAAGGTTGACCACCATGATGACGCCAAAATGCACCGGGTCGAACCCAAAAGTAAGCGCGATGGGCAACAGGATCGGGGTAAAGATCAGGATGGCGGCGGCGGCTTCAAGGAACATCCCCACCAGCAAGAGCAGCAGGTTCACGAGGATGATGAACAGCCACGGGCTGTCGATGGCCCCGACCACAAAATCGGAGATCACGCTGGGCACCCGCAGTTGCAGGATGATCCGCCCGTAAAGCCCGGCCGCCGCGATGATCGACAGCACGACCGCCGAGGTCACGGCGCTGGTGCGCAGAATGCGCGGGATCGCCCGGAGCGGCAGTTCGCGGTAGATCACGCCGCCCACGATCAGCGCATAGACCACGGCAACCACCGCCGCTTCGGTCGGGGTGACGATGCCGCCATAGATGCCGCCAAGGATCAGCGCGGGCATGGCCAGCGCCAGCAAAGCCTTCCACCCGGCCACAAGGATTTCACGCAACGATGTCGGCTCGCCGGGGGCGGTCTGCATGCCTCGGGCGTGGAAAAACGCATAGGTCAGCAGCGAAACCACCACCAGCGCGCCCGGCAGCACCCCGGCAAGGAACATATCCCCCACCGACTGGTTGGCCGAGATCGCATAGAGGATCAGCGGGATGCTTGGCGGGATGATCACCCCCAGCGCCCCCGACGCGGCCTGGTTCGCCGCCGCATAGCGTTTGGAATAGCCCTGCGTCACCATTGCCGGGATCAGGATCGCGCCGACAGCGGCGGTTGTCGCCGCGCCCGACCCGGAAATCGCGGCAAAGAACGCCGAGGTGACAATCGCCACCATCGCCAGCCCGCCGGTCATCGACCCCACCAGCGTCTTGGAAAAATTCACCAACCGGGCGGAGATCCCGCCCTCTTGCATCAGGTTGCCCGCGAGGATGAAGAATGGGATCGCCAGCAGCGGAAAGGAATTGACCGAGCGGATCATTTCCTGCGGAACGATCAGCAGCGGCATGATGCTGCCCTGCCAGATCGTCGCGATGGCGGCGAGCCCCAGCGCAAAGGTCACCGGCACGCCGACGATCAGCAGCAGCAGCAAGGAGCCGAACAAAAGCGCGATCATGCCGAGCCCTCCCCATCGAGCGCCGGGTCGTCTCGCAGCCCGGCGAAATCCTCGGCAAGGATCGCCACCGCGTTCAGCAGCATCAGCGCCGCCCCGGCGGGCATCGCACCATAAAGCCACGCCATCGACACCCGTGTGCTGGGCGCCACCTGCATCGCCACGCGCTGCGTGATGTTCAGCCCTTCGCTCAGCAACACATAGGCAAACAGGCACGACGCCGCCGCCACCACGATGCGCAAGCCTCGCGCCACCCGTGGACCCGACAGCGAGGTCAACAGATCGACCGAAATCAGCGAGCCATAGCGATAGGCATAAGCGGCCCCCAGCATGGTCATCCAGACCATGGAAAACCGCGCCACCTCTTCGGAAAAGCTCAGGGAATCGCCCATCACGTAGCGGGCGAACACCTGCCAGCTGATGAGCACCGTCATGACAAGGATCAGCCCGGCCAGCAGCCAGCCCACGATCCAGTTGATGCCGTCCACTGCGCGGACGGTCATGCGCAGCGCGCCTTGCATCTTGCTACCTCGGGTCGGGGGGACAGATAAGCGCGCCGAACGGATCCGCCGGCGCGCCGTTGTGATCAGTTGGTGGCGGGCTCGAAACTCATGGCCGCATCGACCAGCTCGGCGCCAACCTGATCCTTCCACTTTTCGATCACCGGGGCGACCGCCTCGCGGAACGGGGCCAGATCGGGGCGGGTGACTTCCATACCCAGCTCCTGAAGCTCCCCGAGATACTTCTCTTCCATCGCCACCGAGGCTTCGCGCTGCACCGGCCGGGCCAGCTCCGCCGCTTCAAGCAGGATCGCCTGATCCTCGGGCGAGAGCGAGTCAAACAGCGCCGCGCCGATCATGAAGGGCGCCGGGGAATAGACGTGCTGGGACATGGTCAGATAGTCCTGCACCTCGTAAAAGCGCACATCGTAAATTGTCGGCACCGGGTTTTCCTGGCTTTCCACAACGCCCTGTTGCAGCGCGGTGAACACCTCGGTCCAGGCCATGGGCGAGGCATTGGTGCCAAGCGCCGTCCAGGTATCGACCTGCACCGAGCTTTCCTGCGTGCGGTGCTTGATGCCCTTGAGATCCTCAAGCGTGTTGATCGCACGCACGGAATTGGTCTCGTGGCGGAAACCGTTTTCCATCCAGGTCAGCACCTTGACCCCGGCTGCCGCTTCGATCACGCCCGCCAGTTGCTCGCCATATTCGCTGTCAAGAAAGCCATGCGCATGGGCGTGGTCCTTGAACACATAGGGCAGGTCGAACAGCATGAACTCCGGGGCAAAGCCGCCCATCGGCCCGGTCGAGGTGATGCCCATGTCGATCAGGCCAAAGCCCATGCCCTCGACCACTTCGCGCTCGGCCCCGAGCGCATTGTCGTAATGCGGGCGGATGGTCAGGCGACCCTCGGAAAGCCGCTCCAGCTCTTCGCCGAATTTCAGTACCCCCACGGCGTGGTGGCTCTCGGCTCCCAGCGGCAGGCTGACATCGAATGTGCGGGTCTCCTGCGCCAGCGCAGAGGTGCCAAGCAGCAGCGCGGCGGATAGGGTCAGTGTGAAATGCTTCATGATCAAGGGCCTCCCGTCCCTCTTCCTCCTCGGATCGTTCCGGGGATCAAAGTGTGATCTCACTTAACGCTAATTCAATACATCCTCGGCGGTCAATCAAATTATTTATCATGTTTTTATGGACTTTATGAATTTATCACTCGTATCATGAGGAAACCGAGATCACACTTAGGGGCATGATTCACCGTGAGCGGCGCATGATCAACACGCAGGAACTGGACGGATGGGCGCGGCTTGGGCCGCTGGCGCTGCGCGAGGGGGAAACCGCGCAGGCGCAAATCTATGCCTGCCTGCGCGAGGCGCTGATTTCCGGCTATTTCCAGCCCGGCGAGGAAATCAGCCTGCGCCGCACCGCCGCCGTTCTGGGCACCAGCGTAACCCCGGTGCGCGAGGCGCTGCGCCAGCTGGAATCCGATGGCGGGCTCGAGGTCTGGGGCGGCAACCGCGTGCTGCGCGTGCCGATCCTGACCGAGGCAGAATTGAACGATATCCGCGACATCCGGCTGGAACTCGAAGGGTTCGCCGCCACGCTCGCCATCGAAAAGATCACGGCGGCGCAGATCCGCATCATCGCCAACGCCTGCGCGATGATGCGCCGCGCCGCGGATGAGCGCAACGCCGACCGCTATCTGGAAAGCAACTGGCGGTTTCACAAGCTGATCTACCGCGCCGCCGAACGGCCCGTGCTGATGGGCGTGATCGAAGGCATGTGGCTGCGGGTTGGCCCGCTGATCCGCCACGCGGTGACCTCGCCCAACCATTTCGCCCGGTCGATGGAAAGCCACGACCTTGCCGAACAGGCGCTGCGCGACCGCGATGCCGACGCCCTGCGCGCAGCCATCGTCAAGGATATTTCCGATGCCGCAATCGATCTTGGCGCGACGCTGAAACAGAATGAGGGCGGCGCGGACTGATCCCGCCGCCAGAGGAGGAGACCACATGAGACCAACCGTTGCCATCATCGGCTGCGGCCTGATCGGCCGCGCATGGACCATCGTCTTTGCCCGCGCGGGTTGCCCCGTCCGGGTCTGGGATGCCAACCCCGAGGTGCTGCAGGGCGTGCGCGGCGCGCTAAAGGCGATGTGCGACGAGGCCGGCGAAGACCTTGGCATACTGGACAACGTCACCACCCATCCCGACATGGCCGGCGCGCTGGAAGGCGCGGCCTGGGTTCAGGAAAACGGCCCCGAAAAGCTGGACATCAAGCGCGCCATCTATGCCGATCTGGATCGGCTCGCCGCGCCGGACGCGGTGCTTGCCTCCTCCAGCAGTGCGCTGGTGGCGTCGTCCTTCAACGACGGCCTGTCCGGGCGCGGGCGCATCCTCGTCGCCCATCCGGTCAACCCGCCGCACGTGATCCCGGTGGTGGAACTGTGCCCCTCGCCGGACACCACGCCCGAGGTCATGGACCGCGCCGAGGCCTTCATGACCTTGGTGAAACAGGTGCCCGTGCGCATGAGCGCCGAGATCGACGGCTTTGTGCTCAACCGTCTTCAGGCGGTGTTGCTGGCAGAATCGCTGCGGCTGGTGGCCGAGGGCATCGTTACGGCAAAGGGCGTGGACGACACGCTGCGCCACGGGCTTGCCCGGCGCTGGGTGCTGCTGGGCGCGCTGGAAACCATCAACCTCAACGCGCCGGGCGGCGTGGCCGACTATCTCGACCGCTACGGCCCGACCATGGCGCGCCTGTCCGATGGCGCCGCGCGCGGCGAGGCCTTCACCCCCGAGGTGGCGAGGCAATTGGCAAGCGCCCTGCCCGCGCCCGAGCGCGTCCCCGAGCTTACCGCGCGGCGAGACCGCGACCTGACCGCGCTCGCCGGCTTCCTGCAAACACTGACCCAAAAGGACTGATCCCATGGCCCCCAAACGCAAGGTCATCATCACCTGCGCCGTCACCGGCGCGATCCACACCCCGTCGATGTCCGAATACCTGCCGGTCTCCGCCTCCGAGATCGCCGAGGCCGCCATCGGCGCCGCCGAGGCGGGCGCAGCGGTGGTCCACCTGCACGCGCGCGATCCTCAGGACGGGCGGCCCGATCAGACCCCCGAAGCCTTCGATCCGTTTCTCAAGGTCATCAAGCAGCGCTCTGCCTGCGTGGTGAACATCACCACCGGCGGCGCGCCGACGATGAGCATTCAGGACCGGGTGCGCCCCGCCAACACCTGGAAACCCGAGCTGGCCTCGCTCAACATGGGCTCGATGAACTTCGGGCTGTTCCCGATGCTCGGGCGCTTTGATGCGCAGCTCAAACACCAGTGGGAACGCGACTACCTTGGCAACAAGGGCATCCTGTTCCGCAATACCTTCGAAGACATCGAACATATCATCACCACCCTGTCGGCGCATGGCACGCGGTTCGAATTCGAATGCTACGACACGGCGCATCTTTATAACCTCAAGCATTTCTTCGATGCCGGGCTGGTGAAGGGGCCGCTGTTTATCCAGACGGTGTTCGGGCTGATGGGCGGCATCGGCGCGCATTACGACGATGTCATGCATATGAAGCGCACCGCCGACCGGCTGTTCGGCGATCAATACCGCTGGTCGGTGCTGGGCGCGGGGCGTAACCAGCTGTCGATCGCGGCGATTGCCGCGGCGCTTGGCGGGCATGTGCGCGTCGGCCTTGAAGATTCGCTCTGGGCCGGGCCGGGCAAGCTGGCCAAGACCAACGCCGAGCAGGTCACCGCCGCGCGCCAGATCATCGAAGGGCTCGGGCTGGAGATCGCCACCCCCGACGAGGCGCGCGAGCTTCTGGCGCTCAAGGGCGCCGACGTGGTCGGGTTCTGATTCCCCTCTGCGATCGAATCTCTGCAAGAATGACGCCACCCTCGCCAAGACCGCCGGGGTGGCGCCGACTTTTGGGCCGATAACAAGGGCATCGCCCGCAACCCGGCGGCACGCCGCGATGCCTTGATGACCGTGCTTGCGCCCAGCCGATGAGCGCACGGCCCCTCGCCGACAGGTGGCAAACCCACCGACCGATCTGGGGGTGCCCAGCCAGGGCGCTTGTGAAAAACACCTTTACGTCAGATATTTAACCGAACGAGTCCCGTCCTCCCCCCTCCCCGGCTGGCGCAGGTACCAACCCCGACCACAAGATTCGGACAAAACACTTGTCCGAATCCAAGAAACGGGTCATTAACTTACGCTATAAAGCGAAAAACACGGCGCAAAGCGTAACAACCGCACAGCGCCCGAGAACACAGAGGGCAGGATGCGCAGGCAGACACGCATCGACCAGCTTGTCGGCACCCACGCCGAGAAGCTTTCCGAACGGTTGCAGGCTCATCGGGCGCAGCTGTTTCCACCGCATGCGCGCAAGACCTTGCGCAAGTTCACCTCTGGCGAGGTGGCCGCGCTGCTTGGGGTCAAGGATGCCTATCTTCGCAAGCTCAGCCTCGACGGCAAGGGCCCGCAGCCGGAAACCGGTGCTGGCGGACGGCGGCTGTATTCCGCCGAAGATATCCTCGCGCTGCGCCATTTCCTCGACGGGCGGTCCAAGGCCACCTACCTGCCCGGACGCCGCCCCGCCCCCGAGGGCAGCGGTCGCAAATACGACGATCCGCTACAGGTGATCACCGTGATCAACTTCAAGGGCGGCTCGGGCAAGACCACCACCTCGGCGCATCTGGCGCAGAAATGCGCGCTCGATGGCTACCGGGTGCTGGCGGTGGATCTGGACCCGCAGGCGTCGCTTTCGGCGCTGCACGGGTTTCAGCCGGAATTTGACCTGCTCGACGGCGGCACGCTGTACGACGCCATCCGCTATGTCGACCCGGTGCCGCTGCGCGAGGTCATCCAGCCCACCTATTTCCCGTCGCTCGACATCGTGCCCGGCAACCTCGACCTGATGGAATTCGAGCACGAGACCCCCCGCGCCATCATGGAAAAAGACGGCGGCACCTTCTTTACCCGCATCGGCGACGCGCTGGCGCAGGTGCAGGACGATTATGACCTTGTGATCATGGACTGCCCGCCGCAGCTTGGCTTTTTGACCATGTCGGCGCTGTCGGCGGCCACCGCAGTGCTGGTCACGGTGCATCCGCAGATGCTCGACGTGATGTCGATGTGCCAGTTCCTGCTGATGACCTCGAACCTGCTCGAAGTGGTGGCCGAGGCGGGCGGCGACATGTCCTATGACTGGCTGCGCTACGTCGTCACCCGTTACGAGCCCGGCGACGGGCCGCAAAACCAGATGGTCAGCTTCATGCGCTCGCTGTTCGGCGAACATGTGCTGAACCATACCGTGCTGAAATCCACCGCGATTTCCGACGCGGGCATCACCAAACAGACGCTCTACGAGGTCGAGCGCAGCCAGTTCACCCGCGCCACCTACGACCGGGCGCGCGAAAGCCTCGATTCCGTCAACGGCGAAATCGAAGCGCTGGTCCAGCAGGCATGGGGACGCTGACATGGCACGCAAGAACCTTCTCGGCGGGTTGATCGCAGACAGCGCGTCCGGCGGCGACGATGCGGAAAAACCCGCCCGCGCGCCGCGCTACAGCAAGGGCGCCATCGGCGCCGTGTCGCAAAGCATCGCCGATCTGAAAAACCGCGCCATCCTCGAAATCGATCCGTTCCAGATCTCCGAAGGCGGGCTGCGCGACCGGGTCGAACATGACGAAGACGCCCATGCCCAGCTGATGCAATCCATCCGCGAGCACGGCCAGCAGGTGCCCATCCTCGTGCGCCCCGATCCCGAGACCGAGGGCCGCTATCGCATCGTCTACGGCCGCCGCCGGGTGCTGGCACTGCGCGACCTTGGACAGCCGGTCAAGGCGATGGTGCGCGATCTCGATGACCGCGAGGCGATTCTGGCGCAGGGGCAGGAAAACTCCGCCCGGCGCGATCTGAGCTTTGTCGAAAAGGCGAATTTCGCCCGGCAGATGCGCGATGCGGGCTATGATCGCAAGGTGATCTGCGACGCGCTGTCCACCGACAAGACGCTGATCTCGCGCTTGCTGCAAGTGGCCGACACCCTGCCCGTCGAGCTGATCGAACATATCGGCGCGGCGCCCGGCATCGGTCGCGACCGCTGGCTGGCGCTGGCGGCGCTTTGGGGCGCGCAGGATCTCGACACGCAGGATGGCATTGCCATGCTGGCAGTGCAGGCCAACGCGCGCTCCGATGCGCGGTTCGAGGGGCTGTTCGGCTGGCTGGAAAAGCGCGGAGGGGCGAAACCTGTGCCCTCCCCTGCCCCGCGTCCGGTGCCACAGAAACGTGCGCTGACCCGGGCTGACGGCAAGACGCTTGGCCAGGTCATACGCCGCGGCGACACCCTGCGGATCGAGCTGTCGCGCAAGGCCGCCGGTGGCTTTGACGACTGGCTTGCGGAAAATATTGAAGAGATTCATCGCGACTGGCTTGCCAAGCGCGACGAACAGGGGCGCTAGCCCCGCACGAGCAGGAAACCATCTTAACAGGAGGCACGAAAAGACAAGGAAACAGTAAAGAAAAAGCCCCCCAGAACGACGTTCCAGAAGGCTTTCCCTGATATGTAGCAATCTCAAGGTAGCCTCTATCGTTGACAGCTGTCAACAGCGGTTCGTCTGAACCGGGCGGGAAATCCTTGTCCCGTGACATGACATGACCTACCAACAACTTGCCCCGTTCGGGGGCGGGCCGGTCTCGCTTGGCCAACTGGTCGTCGCCCGCAACGCCGGGCGCCGGGCGTCGCCCGCCCCTGCCCCGGTGTCCAAATGGGACGTGCTGCGGGATCTTGGCGTCGCCCGGCGCGCTTTTAGCCTGTCGGATCGCGACCTTTCGGTGTTGCAGGCGCTGCTGACTTTCCTGCCCGGCGATCAGCTGAGCGGCGAGGGCCAGATCGTTTTCCCGTCGAACGCGCGGCTGTCCGAACGCAGCCATGGCATGGCGGAAAGCACCCTGAGACGACATCTTGCGGCGCTGGTTCAGGCCGGGGTGCTGCTGCGCCGCGACAGCCCGAACGGCAAGCGCTATGCCCGACGCTCTGGCGATGGTGGCATCTCGCGCGCTTTCGGCTTCGACCTTGCCCCCTTACACCGCCTGTCCGGCCGTATCGCCCGCCTCGCCGAACAGACCCGCACCGAGGCCGCTGAACGGCGCGCGCTGCGCGAGGATTGCGTGCTGCTGCTGCGCGACTGTGCCGCGCTGGTGCTCTGCCTCCGGGCCGAGGGCATGCAGATCGACCCGGCCGACGACCAGCTGCACCTCAGCCGCCGCACCTTGCGTCGCAAGCTTGATCGCTCTGCGCTTGAAGCGCTGCGGGCAGAATTGCTTGCCCTGCAAGAGAGCTTGCTGAGCACCCTTCCACAAGACGAGCCTCTGGAATCCACCGCCGAAGCGCCCCTTGTGACGTCTGAAATGAGCGGCAGCGACAGCCAGAATGAGCGGCACCATAAGAATTCAAAAAAAGAAGATATTGAATCAAATCCCCCTGTTCGCTTGGCAACCATCCGTCACGTCTGCCCAGAACTGAAAAGCTATTCCCAGACCGGCTTGAACAATTGGGAGGATGTGATTGGCACAAGCAAAGTCATCGCCCCAATGATCGGCATCGGTCGAGCCCTCTGGAACGAGGCCTGTACCGCGATGGGCCCGCTAAACGCCGCCGTCAGCGTCGGTTACATCCTGCAACGTTTGGATAAGATCAAATCTCCGGGCGGCTATATGCGCCAGATTGCCAGGAAAGCGCGGTCCGACGCCTTCAGCCTACGGCCAATGGTTGCGTCCCTGTTGACAGCTGTCAACTCGACCCCATTGCCCGGGACGAATGCGTCGCGGCCTTTCGTTCAGAACTGAATTTCGAGCGAAAGAGCGCCCTTTGAATCCCATACGCAGCGCCCGCCAATTGGCCGTACTCAGAAAGCGGAAGGATCAACCGACGTCATGATCCAGCCCCACATACGCCTTGAGCAGTCTCAACCGGTCTTCGGCGTAGCGGATGATCTGCTCAGAGATCGCGATGGGGAAACCTTCGGGCAGCCGGCTCCGTACACGGCTCAGCGCGGCCGGCGCATGATCAACCAGCTCCCTGAACGCGCGTTGTCGCGCCTCCAGCGGCACCCCGGCGCGTTTTGCGGTTTCATCGAAATGACGCGGCACGATCTGGTCAAGGCGGTAATGCCCGCGTCGACCCACAGACATGGCGAGCTGAAAATCCTTGTGGCGCACCGTCGCGCGCAGGTGGTCGGGCGCGGCGCTGATGATGTCATAGAGCGGCGCCAACCGGAAACCGTCGCCCTCCAGAAAGATCGAGAAATTCTTGGCATGGCCGTCGATCGCCGCGATCATCCAGTTGAAGATCTGTGCTTTCAGAAAGCTTGTCTGATCGTCGATCGGGGTGTCCGATTGCTGCAAAAGCGTCAGGCAGTCGGCCATCGAAGGCCCACCATGCTGCTGGTATTTCAGCGCGGAAGGCAGCCCCATTGCTTGCAGAAAATCCTCTTGCGGGATGCGAACCAGCCCGCCGGCGGGTCTGACCCTGCGGTCGAACCGGCTGACGACAAGGGTGGTCTGATCCTCGAATTGCCTGATCTCGGCTTCTGCCGCGTCCAGCCCCATTTCGCGGGCGAGCAACAGGCAGAAGTACTCGTTCTCGACGCTGTCGCGCAGATCGAGACCGCCGCCGATGAGGCCCATCGGGCGCTTGAAGATGTGGGTCGTGGGGGTCAGACCGACAGGGCGGAGCCAACGCGCGTCCTGCTTGAGATAGGCGGTTTTTTCCTGCGCCCCGGCAAGCGAGATGCGGAAGGCTTCGCCCGGAGCCATACCAAGCGGCATGGTGCCAAGCGCCCGCAGGGTCGCGGCGATCTGCGCATCGGTTTGCGGCGTGCCCTCGATCCGGAACGGATCGCCGGGCTGGGCTCCGTGGGGCAGAAACTGCATCGCACCCACGCAGTCTTGCCCGATGGCCGACAGCAGGTCATGGGGACGGGCACTGCGCGCATCTGTGCGCTCGGCAATGGCCTGGCGCAGGGCGGGCCCATCGGGAAGCAGGTTTTCGAACACCGCATCGACGCTGTCGCCGGTTTGCGTTTCATCGCTCAGGGGCAGGGCGCGCGAGATCGGAAACCGGTAGGGCCAGTCCAGCCAACCCTGATCATAGCGAAACTGCGCGCCGGCTGATGGGCGGTAGCCATATGTTCCGGCAAGCCGCCCGTTGAGGTAGACGTCAAGCTTGCGGGTCAGGGCAGGGCGCCCCATCAGAAGATGTCTTCGGGGCGGGGACGGGCAGTCTGCCCGGGTGCGCCGCGCCGGGGCATCAGGCCAAGATCAAGGTCAAGGGCTGCGACAACCGCGAGCAACAGGCTGAGTTTCGGTTCATGCGCAGCCGTTTCGATGCGTGAGATCTGGCGCGGATCGGTGCCTGACAAACGCGCCAGATCGCCTTGCGACCAGCCTCTAGTCTTGCGGGACCGGCGGATTTCCCGGCCAAGCGCCACAGCGTCGCGAAACGGGATCTGGTCCATGCGAGCCTCTTGCCAAATTTGTAGTATTTCTTGTTTATGCCATGCGTGTAGAAAAAGCAATGTACTACAAGTTTGGTGTATCCTGCGTTTATGCCAGATTTGTAGAAGGCCTCGGCGCACAGCCCTCCGCTGCATCAGGTGCCGGGGGAGGGGTTGCCAGAACCCATCCGCACCTAGGGAGAATGGCGGAATAGGCGCCCGCGACACCAGTGCAGTTGCGTCCAGCCAGAGCGTGCCAAGTCAGTCCTGCGCCTCGGTCATGATGACCTTTCAATCGGCCTGGACAAGATCCAGCGCCCGCTTGCCGTCGGACCCGGAGGCATCCACATCATAGATAACCTCTACGCGCTCACCCGATATCAGCGGGATTGCGGCCCGGTATGGCAGGGGATGGGTTGCTCGCCCTTCAAGACGATTGGGGTCCGTTCCTGCACCAGCTCGTGCAGTTGCGGCTGTTGTGCGGGGTGGGTGCGCTGTGTTCAGAGCCCTGCGGCTATGGTGAGGT
>NZ_JAUOQN010000057.1:0-27795 GCF_030547555.1 Salipiger sp. 1_MG-2023
CAGCGCGACTGACAAGCTCGGCCCGCCGGTGAGCGCGAGGCCCGTCGTGAGCTACACCATCAGTTGGGACATCATCTACGCCAATGCGGTCGGCCAAGAAGAGGCCCAGATCGCATCCCGGAGGTAGGGATAGCTGCGGACCGTATCCCAATGGAACCAGACAGTGCGGCAAGGCCGCCTCATGCTGTCCAAGAAGGGCTGCAGGCTACCTGTCTGTATATCCTGCTTATCCCAAGGCGAAGAAGACGCGCTTGCCTTTTTCGGGCCTTTTACAGGGCAAGGAATAGAGGATTGAACCGATGGTGACCTCAACAAAAACAACGGATACGCCTTCGTATGCGACGCCCGCCCCTAAAATCGTTTGCATCCGCATTGGAGAATACAGCCTGGCTCAGGGAGAGCTGATATGGGAGCAGAATGGCGTGGTCTGTGTCAGGCATCGGAACCAGGTTGCGGTCGGTCGGCGCGTCGAATCCATTCGCCGAAGGCAGCTGCAATGATGCCCACGGTCCTGGGGGTCGACGATTCAGGCATCGTTCGAGCTGCTCTCGCCTTTAGACTTGAAGCAGCGGGACACAGGTTCTTTTCAGCTGTCGATGGTATCGACGGGTTGGAAAAAGCCGCTGAATTTTGCCCCGACGTCATCATCACTGACATGCAGATGCCCCGAATGGATGGGATCACGTTTATCCGTAAGCTGCGCAAAAAACCCGAATTCGCCACCATTCCCATTCTGGTCATGAGCAGTGAACGGGGTGGCGCCGTGCGTGACCGCGCCAAGGCAGCTGGAGCATCGGAATGGATATCGAAATCGTCTATTCCGGATGAACTTGCCTCTCTGGTGTGGAGGCTTGCGAACGGCTAGTGTCGCTTATCTTGTCGTAAGCTGACTGTGCCCGCTCCCTAATGATATATTTGAAACATCACGTTTTCCACTTTGTGTGCGCCTTGGGTGTCATGCTTGCATTGCTGGCCGCTCCGTCCCGGGCGCAGGAAGAATGCGGTGCGGCTTGCGTCTTTGCCGGACCGCGCGTGGCGAGCGTACAGACGAGTGACTCCGAGCTTCTGAGCCCGATCCTGACCGGTCTTCTGGGCACAGATGTCGGGCTCAGTGTGCTTGACTGGAACGCCATGGCCTCGGCCGAACTGGACCTTCTTGGGCTGCTCGGAGAATCCGGGCAGGACATCACCGTTTCAGACCCCGGACAGATCGCCAATGTCGACCTGACATTGCTGGACCTGATCGACGCATCGGCTGCTGTGGCCGCGGCGGATGGCGACACGGCGCTGGTCAACGCGCTTGGGGTGCTGCGCCTTCCGGTATCCGAACTTGGCGGCACCATCAATCTGGCGGATCTGATCACCATCGGTCTGCCACAAGGGGCGTTGCTTGATCTGGAGCTGAATGCGCTCGACCTGATCGGCGGGGCGATCCAGCTTTACAACTACGAAAATGTCGTCACCACGACCCAGCCGGTGGCATTGAACAACGCGGTCCTGCAATCCTTTGGCATCGGCGGGGCCGAGATCCTGTTGCAGGTGGTCGAACCACCGCATTTCGAATGCGGCGGGGCCGGAACGCAGTTTCACACCTCGACCATACGGGCAAAGCTGTCGGTTGATCTGGCGGATCTGTCACTGGATACCTCGGCCCTCGACGGTGTGCTGGGGGGGCTTCTGGGCGGGCTGGTGTCAACCGATCTGGCGCTGGCGGATCTGGATCTTTATTTCGAATTCGGCCGCGTCGATGGCGAAATCCTCAGCGCCGACCCCGAAACAAAAACCGCCAGCGTCATTCTGGCCCCCAGCGCCATCGACGTGTTTCTGGGCGGTATCGACGACGCGGTGTTCTTTAACCGCAGCCGCCCGATCCAACAGTCGGACGTCGATTTTGGCACCGTCGCCGATCTCGAGGTCTCGCTGCTTGGCGGGCTGGTCCGCGAAAGCGCCGGCGTAAGGGTCCGGTCTTTTGCCCAAAGCGCACCGGGCACCAGCGAGACCTTGTTCTTTTCGCCCCCCTACCCGCAGCGACAGGCCATCGGGGACGGGGCATCATCGTTCAGCGACCTGATTGGAACGCTGGCGGACAACCTCGACATCGAGGTCGAGGACAGCCTTGGCAATCTCGTGGGGCCGCTGATCGACACGGTCGTCGAACCGGCGGTCGGAGACCTCGTGGGGGGGCTGCTGCTGGATGCGATCTCTCCCATTCTGGATGCGACGGTGGATCCGCTTCTGGGGTTCTTCGGGGTTGGCATCGGAGAGGCAGAGGCCTCGATCTCGGGCGTCACCTCGGTCTGCACAGAGTTTTCCGATTGCCCTGTGTCCGGGCTAGCCCCCGATGGGGTTTCAACCGCCAACTACGGCAGCCCCTACCATTTCATCTACAACAGCCTGTTCATGGGGGCCGCGCCCCCCGACACGGATGCGGGGCCATTGGCCAACGCCACGGCCACCGGCGATGACGACGATGGCAGCGACGATGAAGACGCGGTCACCATGCCCGATCTTGTGCCCGGAACAATCAGGACCATCGAAATCGACGTCACCCAGACCGGGGGGGATGCAGGGTATCTTCAGGGCTGGATCGACTGGGACGGCAACGGCACGTTCGACGATGACGAACAGGTGGCGCGGGACGTGACCCTCGCTGGGGGCGGGGTCATTTCGCTGACCGTGACGGTGCCACCGGATGCGCTGACCGGGAGCAGCTTTGCCCGCTTCCGGTGGTCGACGCGTCCGGGGCTTGATGCGGTCGAACCCGCGCCTGATGGCGAAGTCGAGGATATGCAGGTTACGCTGTCCGGCCCGGCGGCGCCGCGCCTGTCGGGGCAGGTGATCGCCGATACAGGGGCGGCGGGGGGCACGGCCCATGACGCGCTGCAAAACGGGGGCGAGGCCGGGCTGGGGGGCATCGCGCTGCGGATTGAAACCGAAACCGGCGCGCTTTTGGCTCAGACGGTCACCGCCCCTTCGGGGGCCTGGTCTGCCGCGCTGCCGGCGGGGTACGAGGGGCGGGTCGTGGTGCGCGCCATCGTTCCGGACGGCAGTCTTGCAGTGTCGGAAACCACCGCGGCTGCGGGGATCGTGCCATCCGTGCCTTCGGATGGGGCGATCGTGCTGGAGGTGACCGCGGGCACGGATCTGCCCGACCTTGTATTGGGAATTGCTCCGGCACCACGGCTGTCACAGGACGGGGTGGCCTATGTGCAGGCAGGGCAAGTCGTAACCCTGCAGCACGACTACGTGGCGGGCAGCGCCGGCGAGGTGCGTTTTGCGATCGAGGATCTAAACGAGCCTGTGCCCGGTGCGGCGGGGGTCGTGCCGTTTCTCGATACCGATTGCGACGGGCGTGGCGACAGCCTTCTGACCGAGCCTGTCGTGGTGTCCGCCGGGCAGCGCATCTGCGTGGTCGCACGCGTCGCCACAAGCACGGCGCTGCAGACCGGGGCCAGCCTGCAATATCTGCTGGTTGCGCAGACAGAGCTGGCGGGGATCTCGCAGCAGATCCGTCTGGAGAACACGGATCGCGTGGTCATTGGCCGCGATGGTGGGGGGCTTGTCATTGACAAAACGGTCGAAAATCTCAGCCGACCCTCTGGCGAAGGGCGGGCCAATTCTGCGGGGCCGGGGGATGTTTTGCTATACCGCCTTGCGATCCGGAACGTGAGTTCAGATGCGATAACGAACGTGACGGTGTACGATACGACGCCGCCCTATACGCGTCTGGATGACGTCATCACGCAGTCGGTCGAAATGAGCGATGGCACTCTTTGCACGCTTGCAATGCCTGAAAGCAGTGATCCCGGCTATGTCGGCGGGCTGCGCTGGGAATGCGACGGAGAGGTGCGCCCTGGCGCAACCGCGACGATACAATTCACGGTAAAGATCAGCGATTGATCGTGGCGACGCGGTCGGGGTGATCCCCAAAAAAAACCACGCCGCAGAGCAAGCTCGTGGCGTGGTTGTCTTGTCGTCACACGATCAGAACCGGTCGAAATGTGCCCGTCGGGCCATGCTGCCCTGTGCGCCATTATGTTCGCCGTCAGGGGTGCGCCGCAGCATCAATTGACGCGCCTCGCATATAAAAGGCACCGTCAGCGGCAAGAACAATCCAGCACTGCCTATGAGAGAGCCCAGGAGATAGGCCTGAATGAGCCCCATCGTCGTCGCCAGCATAAGGAATGCGACGACGCTGATCACCACCGAGCACATCAGGCCGAACACAAGAGACGAGGGGCCGTGCTCTTCGCAGGTTTCTTCGGGCATTTTTTGTCCTCTTTGCTGACGCGAGTGTCGATCGCTACCCTGTTACAATGCCTTGGCATCGCGATCCGGAGCGGTCAGCAAAAGCGTATCCCCAGCTATTTAGGCGCAACCACCTATCCTTTAGGATAGCCGTGGCAGGGCGCGGAACGCTGATGGATCGATATTCCAAAGCATAGCTTTGTAGCCGCATGAAGGACGAACCTGACTGTCTTACCCAGCCCCGGCGCGCATGGATCATGTCATTGCAGAAAGTGGTCGTTCGCGTCACCACAGCCGGTAGCGCAACCCAGTTCGAAGATGACAGAACGAGGTTGGTTCGTTGAAAATATTACCCCCCAGACACCGCAGTGCAGGATTGATGCTGGCACTTTCGGTGGCGCTTCCTGCGTTTCCCGCCCAGCTTCAAGCGGGTGATTTCGCACTTGATCTCAGCACCTTTGATTGGCCCGCAGGGAATACAGGCCCGTTGGTGCGGACCCTGCGCGACCAATACGGTTTCGAGGTCGACGCGGCAGTCACTGTCTCGGGACCGCTCATCACCGCCGACTTGGGCGGCGGCAATGTTGTACAAGCACCGGACGATCTGGCGCTGTTTGGCGGCAACGCGGAAGCACTGGTCATGCTTGCCGATGCCCCCCCGGGTCAGGGAGACCGTGGAGACAGCAGGATCACGACAACCGTGTCGGCAAGCTCGGGCGGCAACGCGGTGCAGCTGGACAATATGATCATCGATATTGTCGACATTGACCCCACGGATGCCGGGACCTCGAACGACCGGTGCGATTTCATCACCGCGTTTGGCGACAATGGCAATCCGACATTGTCCACGCTCGGCGCAGCGCCAACCGTGGTGGTCGGGCCGGGCATCGGGTCGGGCAATACCGGGGTTTTGCTGTCCAACGAGGCGCAGTGTATCTACAATAACGGGCCGGCCCCGTCGCCGACCTCGGACAACGACACCAACGGGTCGATCCGGCTCAGCTATCCCAACGATACATCACAGATCGAGATCTGGTACGATGAAAGCATCGGCGAGGTCCGCTCGTCCGGTGGGTCCTACAATCCCGGCGCGCGTGGCGTGGGCCTGTTCAGCGCGGTGGAATTCACCACCGATCAAAGCATCAGCCTGACGCGCAGCACCGTGCCCAGCACGGCGACCCAGGGCGAAACGGTGACCTTTACCTATATCGTGACCAATAATGGTGAGCTGCCCTTCAACACGGCGCAGGATATGGTCATCGAGGATGATCTGGTGGGCACCGTAACCTGCCCGGCCATCGATGCGCCGCTGGCGCCGGGTGGCACCGTGACCTGTACGACCGACTACACGATCTCGGCGGCAGATGTGCTGTCCGGTGCCATCGACAGCACCGCCACCGCCGGGATCGGCGCCATTGGCACGCCCTTCGTATCGCGTTTGCAATCGAACACCGAAAACGCCAGCATCGTCACCAATGTTTTGTCCGGCAACAATGACCCGCTGACCTGCACGCCGACACGATTGTTTGACAATACGATCACCCAGATTTCCGGTAGCGGCTCCATCGACAATATCTCAACGTCCGATGTGTTTGTGATCGAGGATGTCGCCAGCGACACCAGCGGCAACAATATCGACATGGTGTTTCAGGTCACGGATATCAGCAATGCTGCCAATGTCCGGGTGGGGAACTCGCTGCTTGCAGAGTTTATCGCGTCCGATGATCCGTATGTGCAGTATCGATTGCGCATGGTGCAGGATGGCAGCGCCACGGCCAGCACCCCGCAAGGCACGGCAATCGAACAAAGCCGGATCAACGGCGTCATCATTCAACAGACCGACGTGGACAGCCGCAACGAAACCGATGACAGCTCGGATGTGGCAGGGGCCCTGCTGACGCCTGACAATGTTTCGTTGTTCAACCTTGTGCCCTTGGCCAGCTTTCCGGCGCCGGGGGTCAACTATGTCATGGATCCGACATTGTTTGGGGATCCGGCGACCTGGACCGAGGAACCAAACCAGGGTCAGTTCGACAACTTCGTGACCTATGAATACGACAGCTTCGTCGAAGGGGAATTCATCCATGGCTACACCGGGTCGTCGACCACCGTCGCGACAGGGCGCGGAGCGGGCGTGTATTTCTGTGCGATCAGCGCAACCTCGGCGACGGTGGTGGCTGAAGATGACGATTATACCGCCTCGCCGCTGAACACGGTGCTCGGGGGCACTGCGGGCGATGTGCTAAGCAACGACACGGTCAACGGGCTGCCCGCCGCTTTCCCCACCGCCACGCTGGAGGTGATCACCGCGGCCACGCCGCAGAACACCGGTGATCCGGTGCCGGTTCTGGAAACCGCTGGCGTCGACGCCGGGCGCGTGGTGGTGCCGTCCGGCGTGCCGGCCGGGTTCTACGAAATCGAATACGAACTTTGCGACAGCACGGCGCCGGGCGAATGCGACCGCGCCAAGGTCACGATTGCGGTGTTCGAAGGGCTCGGCGTCGATTTCGGCGACGCGCCGCTGCCGTATCTGCCTGCCACCCATGGGGTGCCTGCGGTTCCCACTGTCTATCTGGGGGCCATCCCGCCGGATGTCGAAGCGATCAACCAGTCCGATGCGACCGCCACCGGCGATGACCTTGTGGATGTCGATGACGAAGACGCGGTTGTCTTTCCCGTCCTGACCCAAGGGGTCAACAGCACGCTGGACGTGCCGGTGAGCGGCGACGGCTATTTGCAGGCCTGGATCGATTTCAACGGTGATGGCGTGTTCGAGGGTACCCGGCGCGAACACATCGCCAGAGACCGGCGCGATGACGGGACCGGCGATGATGTCGTGGCCGGGGACGGGGTCATCCAGGTGCGGGTGAGGGTTCCGACAAACGCCACGACCTCGCTGACCTTTGCCCGTTTCCGCTATGCCAGCCTTCTGGGCACCCCGGTTGCGGGTCTGGCGCTGGACGGCGAGGTCGAAGACTATTCGCTGGTCATTGCGGCGGCGGATCTGGTGGACCGGGGCGATGCGCCGGAAAGCTATGGCGATCCGCGCCATATCGTCGTGCCCTTGATCTATCTCGGGGCAGGATTGCCCGACACCGAGCCTAGCACATCGCATAGCGACGATGCCCAGGGCGACGACCTTTCTGGCAATGATGACGAAGATTCCATCGCGGTGTTTCCCGTGCTGGAGGCAGGGACAACCGTGTCCTTGACCGTGCAGACCCATGAAACATTGTCCATTCCGTATGATCTGGGCCTTCCGGTTCTGATACCTGGCATCACCAACCTTCAGGTCTGGATCGATTGGGACCAGAACGGCAGCTTCGACGTGGGCGAACAGGTTGCCACCGATTACCGCGATGGCGGCACGGGCGACACGGACGGGGTGTTCAACAACCAGATCAGCCTGAACATTCCCGTGCCCAACACGATCAGAAGCGGAGTGACCTATGCCCGCGTGCGGTGGTCCACCACCAGCGCAGTGGCCGCAGATCCTTTCGACGGGCTGAATTTCGACGGCGAGGTCGAAGATTATCAGGTGCTTCTGTCGGCGGGGGCGGTGCCCTTTGTGTGCAATGGCACATTGTACCGCGTGGTCAGCACCAGCTCGCAATTGCAAGAGCTGGTGTTCAGCGAAAACGGATCCGGGGGCTATAGCATTGCCGATGCGAATGTCGGCTCCCCCGCCGGGATCGATTACAATGCCGCCTGGGGCTATAACGCGCTGGACGGGTTGTTCTATGGCGTAGACGGCGGCACGCGCGACCTTGTGCGGCTGGATTCCGGGGGCAATTTCAGCGTGATCGCCACCATTCCCGCAACCGCCTCGGTCGGGAGCAACGCCGGGGACATCATGGACAACGGCGTGATGATATACCGGATCAGCGGAGGCGGTGCCTTCCAGCTGCTTGATCTGAGCGATCCGTTCAACCCGGTGGACCTTGGGCAGATCACCTATTCGGAAACGTTGACCGTGGCGGATTATGCCTTCAACCCCAATGACGGGTTCTTCTATGGCATCAATTCCGCCACCGACCGGTTGTTCTATTTCGATCCGAACGGCGGAACCGCAGGCAGCACCAATATTGTCGATTTCGGCCCCGCGACCTTTACCTCAAGCTATGGCGCGGTCTGGTTCGACCTCTCGGGGCGGTTTTATATCAACGAGAACAGCGCAAACGACGTGTTCGAAGTCGATGTCGGCTTCGAGGGCAGCGGGGATGGCGCCGCGACGCTGATCGACACGCTTAGCCTGCCGATCGAAAACCGGGTCGATGCGGCGGCTTGCCCGTCCGCCTATGGTCCGCTGCCCCCCACGGGCACGATCCGCGGGTTGGTGTTCAACGACAGCAACGCCTCCGGCTTCCCGGATGGCCCCACGAATGAACCGGGGTTCGCGGGGATCACCGTGTCGGCCTATGACAACAACAACACGCCGAACGATCTGACCGACGACACGCTTCTGGCAACGACGGAAACGGACTCGCAAGGGCGCTATTCGCTCGAGGATCTGTCCGCTGTGGTGCTTTTCCGGATCGAAGTCGACGAAGCCGACCCCGATCTTCCGGCCGGGGCGCAGGCCACGACCGAAAACCCCTATACCGCCGTGCGGGTTGCAGCGGGCAGTGTTTCACGGGGGTATAATTTCGGATTTGCCAGCAGCGCGGACCTGTCGCTCGACAAGCGTGCCCAGGATGCGTCGGGCACGCCCATCGGGTTGGCCGCCGAGGGCACAGCGATTGATTTCGTGCTGTCGGTGAGCAATGACGGGCCCTCCGCAGCCACGGGTGTGCAGGTGCGCGATCTGATCCCGTCGGGGTTCACCTATGTGTCGGACGATGCGGCGGCGCAGTCCGACAGCTATGATCCGGGCACCGGGGTCTGGGTGGTTGGCGATGTGGCCAATGGCACGACGGAGACCCTGACCATTCGGGTCACCATGAACGCCACCGGCGAACATACCAATGACGCCGAGATCATCGCCTCGGATCAGGTCGATCCCGACAGCGACCCGTCGACCGGCGCGCTGACCGATGATCTGGGCGACGAGATTGCCGATGATGACGAGGCCAGCGTGACCATAGCTTTCGACGGCACCGGCGCAACGCTGGCGGGCGTGGTCTTTCTTGACAATGGCAGCGGCGCGGGCACCGCCTATGATGGCCAGCAAGCAACCGAGGAGCCGGGCACCGGCGCTGCGAAGATCGAGATTTTCGACAGCACCGGCACGCTGGTGGGCAGCCCTGTGGTGGCCGCCGATGGCACATGGACGCTGACGCTGCCCGAGGACTACCTTGATCGGGTCACCGTCACCGTGACCCCGGCGACCGGCTACTGGGTGGTGTCCGAGGACCCGCGCAGCCCGCCGGGGCTCGACAATCCCGATCCGCTGGACGGCAGCTACAGCTTTCAGCCGGGACAGGGCGCCGATTACACCGATCTGCGTTTTGGTCTGGTCTCGGGCGCACGCCTGAGCGACAGTCAGCAAGCCGCGACACGGGCCGGGCAAGTGGTTCAGCTGCGCCACGAATATATCGCGGATGCCGAGGGCACGGTGCAGTTCTCGACCGCCCTGATCGAGGAAACCACCCCCGGACTATACGCCGTGGCCCTGTTTTACGATCCGGTCTGCGATGGCACGCCGGTCACGGCGGTGGATGGACCCGCGACGGTAACGGCGGCCACGCGGATCTGTCTGGTGGCGCGGGTCACCGCCTCGGCGGCGGCAGCGCCGGGATCGTCCATTGCCTTCGATGTGCTGGCCGATACCAGCTATGGCACCACCGGCCTGACGGAACGGCTCCGCAATACCGATGTGGTGCGGGTCGAGGGCGAAAGCGGGCGGCTGGAGCTGACCAAAACCGTGCGCAACCTGACTCAGGGCACCCCCGAGGGCGTCAGCAACGGTGCCACGCTTGGCGATGTTCTGGAATACCGCATCTATCTGGCCAATCCCGGCAACCTGCCTGCCACGCAGATCGTGATCCATGATCGCACCCCGCCCTATACCGAACTGGCCGCGGCTATTCCCAGCCCCGTGACCGTGGGGGCCGGCGTGACGTGCAGCGTGGCGGAACCCGCCGCGAACGGCGCCGGCTATGCTGGTCCGCTGCGCTGGGACTGCACGGGCACCCATGCGCCCGGCGCAACCGGATCCGTGGCGTTTCAGGTCTCAATCGCCCCCTGACCACGCAGCTGTCGAAGCTTGCGAAGGGCCGCCCTGCAAGGGCGGCCCTTTTGCGTGGATAGACGCATCACCGCAGATGACAGGCGGCGCAAGGAGTCAGTCCGGATTGGAACACAAACGCAAAAAGGCTGCCCTTCCAGAAGGAAGGGCAGCTAGGGGCAAGATCCGTGAGTGGTGCGAGACCGGCAAGGGGGATAAACTGATCTCGCGGCTTACCCGATCCGAAGCCGAGGGAGGTGCTTCGGTGCGTAGGTTCACGATACCCCTGCCATGACCCGTTTCGCAGTGGAGCCGTCGCATAGGATGTCTATCCGGCGGTATCGCACGCTACCGGGTTGGCCAGCACCTGATCCCATGCATCGCACAGGCGGTCATAGGCATCATCAAGGCCGGCCATCAGAAGATCGATCCTGCCCATGTCCATGTGGACACAGCACTGTTCAAGATCACGCAAAAGTCCGAACAGCTGAAGGGCGCCCGCCATTCCCGAGGTTCCAGCCAAGGCATGCGCCGCAGTCTTCAGCCGTTCAAGGTCGGCACTGACATGGGCGGCCTTCATCTCCAGCCTGAGGCTGTCCGCGTTTTCCCTGAATTCGTTCAGATGCGCGGCCAGCTCTTCGGGTCCCAGAAAGCTTTTCAGATCCGAGACCTGATTGGGTTCCAGGACACCGCTTGGCTCAACGGGAGCATCGACGGTAAAGCCATCTTCGGCAGTCGTGTAATCCTTGCCGATACATTCGATCAGAGCTTTGCGGTTGACCGGCTTCATCAGGCATCCAGACATGCCGGCCTGCCGAAAGCTCTCCAGCTCGTCGGGCAGAGCGTGGGCGGTGAATGCCACGATCGGCGTGTCCATGTTCGGGCCGTCCCCCGCGCGAATGCTTCGGGTCGCCTGGGTTCCACTGACGTCGGGCATGGAGATGTCCATCAGGATCAGATCGAAAGCCTGCTGCGATGCCAGCCGGATCGCAGCCTCGCCGCCCTCGGCCAATCTGACATTCTGCCCTGCAAGGGTCAGCATCTTTTCCATGACGTTGCGGTTGACCTTGTTGTCGTCGACCACAAGGATGCGCCTGGACGCCAGGGTGACAGACCCCGACCTCAGCGCATCGTCACCCTGCGCGAGTTGCGCGTCCAGATCGGCCTCGGTCATGGGCAGATCCAGACTGAAGGTGGTGCCTTCTCCGACTTCCGACATGCAATGTATGCTGCCGCCCAGACGCTGGGTAAATCGGCGCACGATCCCGAGGCCCAGTCCGGTGCCGCCGGTGCGGCGCTCGTATCGTTCGTCGAGCGACACGAAATCGTCGAAAATTCGGTCTCTGTCCTCTGGCGCGATGCCGATGCCAGTGTCGCTTACTTCAAGGCGCAGGACCCCCTGCCCCGGAAAACCATCCGACGGCGTGTAGCGGACAAACAGGGATACCGCCCCTTGCGGCGAAAACTTGATCGCGTTGCTCAGCAGGTTGATCAGGATCTGTTGCAAGGCGCGTGGCGATGACAGGAACTGGCGGCCGTTCAGCCCCTTCTTTTCCAGATCAAGCGTGACCGACTGTTCTTTTGCCATCGGTTCGAGCATGCGCACCATGTTCGAGGCAAGCGAGCAGATGTCGCACACCTGCTGCTCCAGCTCTCTTTCATCTTCGCTGCGTTCGATGGCCAGAACGTCATTGATATGCAACAGCAAGATGTCCCCTGAAAACAGCGCTGTATCCAGATGTTCCCGCTGTTCGTCGGTCAGGGAACCCTCTTCGAGGAGGTAGAGAGCAGAAAGCACCCCATTCAATGGCGTACGCATTTCGTGGCTCATCATGGCAAAGAAGCGTGAACGCTCTTTGGCCGCCGAAATCGCGTTCTCGCTGGCCTTGGTCAGCTCGGCCTCGTGGTGCTTTTCCCTGGTAAGATCGCGGCAGAAGGAAATGAAGATCGCTCCCCCCTGCATCTGCGCCGTGGTGATCTGTGTCTGGGCCGGAAATACCGTGCCATCCGCGCGCAGCATGGGGAATTCATGTGTGCCGCTATCCGAAAAGGTCGACTGCCCCGTCGCATGGTAACGGGCCATGCTTTGTTCGACGGCCTCACGCGCACCGGTGGGCAGAAGCAGCTCAGGCATGTAGCGTCCGATGATCTCATCCTTGCGATAGCCGAAGATCGTTTCGGCACCGGCGTTGAAATCGATCACGTTGCCATCTTTGTCGCAGACCACGATACCGCCGATCGCCCCGTCCAGAGTCGCCTGAAGCTGGCGGCGTTTTTCTTCGGCCTGAATGGACGCACGTCGCTGCTCGGCGGTGCGCTTTTGCAGGAAAAAGATTGTCGCAACGATCGCCACG
Source organism: Salipiger sp. 1_MG-2023 (assembly GCF_030547555.1). Lineage (NCBI taxonomy): Bacteria > Pseudomonadati > Pseudomonadota > Alphaproteobacteria > Rhodobacterales > Roseobacteraceae > Salipiger > Salipiger sp. 1_MG-2023. The sequence goes on from NZ_JAUOQN010000057.1 coordinate 12,769, forward strand.
GCGCTCAGGGCGATCAGGACCATCATCGCCTCTAGGAGGAGGACAACTCTTTGCCGCTGCAGGGCTTGTATCTCGGTGGATCCCTGAATGGCACCAAGCGCGATACTCCGGGTGGACTCCTGCTGTTCAAGGAGGTCTTTCTGAAACTCCGGAAGCGCTGCGGCAAGGCGCGCATCCGGCCCGTCGATGATCGGGATGAAACTGTCCAGGCGTTCTTGCATGGCCCCGAGGCTGGCTTGGGCTTCGTCGGTCAGCGTCTCATTTTTGAAGAGCGGCAAGCGACTGTAGAACACGTCGAAGCGTTTGCGCACCTCGTCCAGATCAGGCGCATCCGTAGCGTTCGCGTCCTTGATGGCGATGAGCAGCTTGAGATACTCGACCTCGACTTGCGAGGCTCGCCAGCTGAGCTCATCGCCCTGAGCCACCACCATGACGTTCAGATTGTCACGTACGATAAAGGACAGGCCAAGGATGAAGGCCAGCGCCAGAACGGTCAGCCCGGTCAGGGTAAAACGATTTTTCTCCGCTTCGCGGCCTGTATCGGATCGTGCCATAAACGCCCCGATATCACATCTTTTCATCACTTCACACTTAGACGATCCATCTGCCATATCGAACGCGAGTATATGGCTTCGGACTGGAATTCCGGTTTGCTGTCATAGGGATATACGATCCACAATGGCCCCTTGTCGCGACGCGACATCGATGCGCCATTTTGATGATAGGCAATGATCGGAGTGGTTTCGGTGATCTCGTCAATCGGAATATCGACGGCATAATCATTGATCGCCTGGGCGCTGACCGTACCTTCGGTGACGCCCAGATCATCCAGCATCGCTGCCAGTGGAACACCCTCGAAACTTTGCGGGCCTTCGGTCCAGATGGTTATGGTTTCGAAGCGTTCCACAGGCAGGGCCTGCAACTCTTCGAGCGTGAAGCTGCGGGTGACGTCATTGACGGTTGTGGTCAAGATGACGTCACTGTCAGCCATGGCAAGCCTTGCCATGGCCATGACTGCCAGGCCTGCGACAGGGAAAAGAAGGCGCATCTCTTGGTCTCCCATGTTTTTGATATCCTGATGGCACCCTAGGCGTAATCCCCCGTATTTTCCCGACTTCTTACGAATAAGGACCTATTCGAATGTATAGTTTACCGCTAAAATCTGCATGGAAATGCTTGGTACGGCATAAGGTTTAGGACAGGATCCATCGCGGGAGGCAGGGGCTGAATGCTGTCTCCCTCAATGAATCACAAAAGACGGGGTGGGCCGGGTATGTCTCTCAGAGTGCTGTTTGCCGACGATCACGACATGGTTCGCGACACGTTCAGGATGTATCTTGAAACCAACGGTACGGCTCAGGCGGTCACCGCCGGATCTCTGGACGAAGCGCTGAAACTGATGGAGCAGAAGGGGCCGTTCGATCTGGTGCTGCTGGATTACACCATGCCCGGAATGAAGGGCCTTGAAGGGCTCAAACGCGCGCTGGCGGCCAGCGGTGGCCATCCGGTCGGCATCATTTCGGGCACCGGCACGCGGCTGATCGCACAACAGGCGCTGGATTTGGGCGCGGCAGGGTTCCTGCCCAAATCCCTGCCAGCCAAGACGCTGGTGAATGCCGTCAAGTTCATGGCCATGGGCGAGATCTACGCCCCGGTGGATTTCATGTCGGGCAAGGACGACCCTGACGAGACGGATTTCGAAAAGGATCTCTCGGATCGCGAAAAGCAGGTGCTGCGCGGCCTGCTGGGGGCCAAGTCCAATAAGGAGATCGCGATCGGACTGGACCTGCAAGAGGTCACGATCAAGCTGCACGTCAAGACGCTGTGCCGCAAGATCGGTGCGAGGAACCGCACCGAGGCGGCCATCCTTGCCCGCGACGCCGGGTTCGTCTGAGCTGTAGCGACGGCTTTCCCTTTTGGTTTTTTCGATGACAGGGCCGGCAGTTGCGCCGGTCCTTTTTCGTTTATGCGCGCGTCACACCTGATGCGTTGGATCAGTTTGGCGTCTCGACCAGAGTAGACCGTCTATACCGAAGGTTAGCGGCCTGACTTTGAGCAGTATCGTTTAACCCTTCCTCCTCCCAACATTGCCGTCCCTTCCAAGGCATCCCGGTGAGGCGCCGCGGGCCACAAGCCTGCCGTGTCTCAACCGCCGGTCCAGCCCCGGCTTAGAAGGGAAACACACATGTCTTATTCCATTGCACGTGTCAGCCAGGCCGTGGTCGCCGGTCTGACGCTTAGCCTGGCCGCAACAGCTGTCTCGGCGGATGCGCTCGAAAGCACCTTCTCCTACCGCATCGTCGAAACCGACGCCGCAGGCGGGGAAGCTCTGGTCGAGCGCTCGTCGGTCAAGCCCGGCGAAATCATTCATTACCAGCTTCGTCACGAGAACAAGACCGATGGCGAAATGGCCGGGCTGGTGATTGCCGCCCCGGTTCCCGAAGGCGTGTCCATCACCTTGGGCAGCGAGCAAAGCTCGATCCCCGCCGTCTTTGAGGTGCAGGCCGAGATGGACCCCGAAAACGAAGGCCTCGAATGGTCGTCCCTTCCTGCGGTGCGCATCTTCGTGGACGCCGATGGCGCGCTTGTCGAAGAGCCGCTTCCCGAGAGCGATATCGTCGCCGTGCGCTGGAGCCTCTCCGAAGCGCTCGAGGCCGGAGAGGCCGCCCTCAACACCTATCGCGTTCGCGTGAACTGAGCCGGGCCTAGCGCCCTTTCCTAAAGACCTGACATCAGGAATATTTTCGTGACTTATCATTCAAAGATCCTGCGCACCTCCAGTGCCGCGGCCATCTGCGTATCGCTCGCAGGTTTTGCATACGCTGCCCCCGAAGCGGGCTCGGTCATTGGCAACCAGGCGGTTGCCACCTACCTCAATTCCGCCGGTGACACGATCACCGTGACCTCGAACACGGTCGAAACCGTGGTTCAGCAGGTCGCAGGCGTGACGCTGACCTCGGACAACACCGAGAATGTCGCTCCGGGTGGCAAGGCGTTCCTGCCGCATATCATCACCAACGACGGTAACGGGCCGGATGCGTTTGACCTGAGCGCAATCGAGGATGATGCTGGCGCGCTCGATACTTCGCAGCTGGTGTTCTACCCGGATGCCAACATGGACGGTGTTGCCGACAGCGCCACGCCGCTGAGCGAAACCCCGGTTCTGGCCCCCGGCGAGCAATTCGGTGTGGTGATTGAAGCCACCGTGCCATCGACCAACGCCGCAGGGGCCACCGACACGATCACCGTGACGACCACATCGCAGCTGGACGGTGCCATCACCTCCACCAACACCGACACGCTGACCGTATCGAACGACGCGATCATCGAACTGGTCAAGTCGATGGTTGCCGACGCGTCTTCGGCGGGTGATCCCAACATCATCGATGCGGGCGACACTGTCACCGTGACCCTGACCTATTCGTCGACCGGCCTTGTGGCAGCAAACAACTACTCGGTGACCGACGTTCTGGACGCGGGTTTCGAATATGTGCCGGGAACGGCGGTCTGGTCCGACGCGGCGGGGACGCTGGATGATGACAACGCCTCTACGGTGGTCGATGCGACCAACGGCAGCGGCGAGGACATGGCCTGGGATTACGACGACGCCCAGACCGTCAACTTCAACATCTCATCGGTCGGTTCGGGCCGATCCGGCAGCGTGACCTTCCAGGCGCGGATCGCATCCACCGCGAATGCGGGCATCCTGACCAACGTGGCCACCCAGAACGTCGATGGCGTCGACTTCCCGCCGTCGAACACCGCATCGGTGACCGTCGACAACCAGTATTCGGTGTCGATTGCCGACACGGCGATCAACGCAGACGGCACGGCCAATGGCGCGATCACCTCGGCCACCGATGACGACGCCGCGCAGAACGACGTCGTGACCGAAACCGGGGACGTGTTCCAGGGCGCGACGATCAGCCATGAATTCGTGCTGACCAACAACTCGAACGAAGCCGACAGCCTGTCGCTGGATTTCGCCAATGATGACTACCCCGCCGGCACCACCTTCCGTATCGTGGGCGCCGACGGCATCACCCCGGTGATCGGCTCGGTCGGCCCGCTTGCCATCGGTGAAAGCACCAAGGTCACGCTGATCGCGACCCTTCCCACGGATGTCACCCCGACCCCGGCGGGATCGACCAACTATACCGCAACCATGACCGTGACATCGGATGCCTCGGGGGTCACCGACACCTCGACCGCCGAATTCACCGGCGCGGTTCTGGCGGCCTCGGTCGATCTGGAAAACAACGTTGCCGGGTCCGAAGGCGACGGGGCGGCACCCACCAATGGCGGCGCACCCTGGGTCAGCAACGCCACCGATCCCGGCGCACCCACCACCTTTGACATGGTCGTGCAGAACAACGGCCCGGTGTCGGACAGCTACAACCTGACGCTGGCGCAGGCGATCCCCGACGGCTGGACTGTCGAATTCCGCGATGCGAACGGCACGCTGGTCACCAACACCGGCACCATCCCATCGGGGGCGCAGGAAACCATCACGGTCACCATTGTGCCCGCCGATGACGCCCCGGCCGCAGCAACGCCCATCGACATTCAGGTGGCAAGCTCGGTCACCGGTCAGGCCGACCGCATCGTCAACGAGATCACGGTGAATGCGATCTACGACGTGCAGATCCTTGAAGATCAAAGCGCACAGGCCTCGCCCGGCGGCATCGTCGACATGCTGCACACGATCACCAACGAAGGTAACTCGGACGTCACCGAAGGCGCGATCACCCAGACCGGGCTGACCAACTTCTCCGGTGCGATCTTCTGGGACCAGAACAACAACGGTGTAATCGATGCAACGGATCCGGTGATCGACAACTTCGACGATCTGACCGACGGCATCGCAGCGGGCACCAACGGTCTGGCTGCGGGTGAGACGATCTCGATCATCTACCGGGTCCAGACGCCTTCGACGGCAACGCCCGGTGTGTCCGAAACCGGCACGCTGACCCTGGGCACCTCGCTGAACGGCGCCACGGCAACGGATGCGGACACCGCTGACAACGCCAACGAGGACCGCATCGTCATCATCGCGGGCGACGTGACACTGACCAAGTACCAGTACATCGACGCCAATTGCGATGGCACGGCAGGCACCTTCACCAAGACCCGTCAGCCGGTCGAGCCGGGCCAGTGCATCCGCTACATGATCGAAGCCTCCAACACCGGCAGCTTTGAAGCAACGGATGTGACCATCTCGGACGCGGCCCCTGCCTACACCACCATCACCAATTGCGGTGGATCGTGCGCCGAAACGCTGTTCCCGGCTGGCAGCACAGCGACGATCACGTCCAGCGCCGTCTCCAGCGACCATGGATCGGTTCTGCCTGGTGGCGTCGCACGGCTCGAATTCACCGTAGAGGTGGACAACTAAGTCCACCCACCTGGCCCCCGCCTGCGGGTGGGGGCCTTTTCCCCTCCGCGGTTCCGTTCATTCCCGCGGCCCCCCCACCGTTATTCCGAGGAGCGAAACTGATGCGCAGTTTCCATCGCTTTGTCGGCAAGGGTGTGGCTCGGTTCCTTGTCATCGCAGCTGCCTCTCTGTGCCTCATGTCCCCGCCCGCGTCTGCCCAGCAGTCCGCCGCCGGGACAATCATCCGCAACATCGCCCAGGTCACCTATTTCGACACCGGTCTGGGCATCCTCGTGACCCTTGACTCCAACGCCGTAGAGGCCCGCGTCAGCGTGGTTCCGGCGCTCGAGGTTTCCGGCCGCGAAAGGCTGCTGTTGTCGCGAGGGGCCATCGACCAGTTTTATTTCCGCATTTCCAACACCGGCAACATCGGGCTGGACGTGACCCCGGCCATCGTCACCTCGGGTGACGCCTCCCAGATCCTGAACCCGCGGCTGTTCATCGACCTGAACGGCAATGGCATGGTGGATGCGAACGAACCCGAAATCACGGGCGACGACAGCTTCATCATCGCCGCCGGGCAGGACGCCCAGCTGATCTATAGCTTTCAGGTGACTTCTGGCGCACAGCCGGGCGACAGTTTCGACGTGACGCTGACCGCCACGGGCCAGCCTCTTATTGAAACCGATGAGGACGTCGCACCTGTCACCGGCACGGGAACAGGGCGCGCCGAAATCGTGTCGGCCACGCTTGAGATCGAGAAATTCCAGGCAACGCAGCCCGGTGATGCCCTGACCCGTGTGCTGTACGATCTGCGCCTGCGCAACAACTCGGACGCGCCTGTCGCCGGGTATTCGGCCATCGACGGCACCCCATTGCGCATCGATGGTGTGGTCGTGACCGGTGTGCTGCTGCGCGACGACATCCCCCTGAACGCCCGTCTGGAATGGATCGACGAGGCCGCCGGCATGACCGCGCTGTACCATCGTTCGGGCGACGCCCGGCATGACTACGTCAGCACCATGCCCGATGATGCCCTCACGGTAGATGCCGTCGCCTTTTTCCTGGCCGGGGATTTCCCCGTTGGCTGGTCGGCCGACGTTGGTTTCAGCGTTGCCATCGACGAGGCGCTTGGTGCGGTCGAGGTGGAAAATACCGCTGTCGGTTTTCTGCCCACCCCCCAAGGCGTCGCCGAGCAGCTGTCCAACACCGTGACCGTCGCGCTTGGCACGGGCACCAGTGGCACGCTGAATTTCATTGATCCGGTGACCGGGGTGCAGATCGGGTCCAGCGCGCTGGACAGCAACCTTGTCACGCGGCTGGTGTCCGGGGCATGTAACCTGAGCTCTGGCATCGACACGGTGCAGGTCACGCTGCAAAGCGTCCAGACCGGCGATGTCGAAACCACGACCGCACGGGAAACCGGGGCGAACACCGGGGTGTTCTTGATCGCGCCGCTGCCGGTGGCCGAGATGGCATTGGCCCGCGCAGGCGATGGCGTCATGGCATCGAACCGGGGCGACACCGTTCAGGCGCAGGCCCGCTGCGGGGTGCAATCCCTGACCACCAGCCTGATCATCGCGCCGGGAAACTTTGTCTTTGACGCCATCGGCAACGATCCGGTCGAAGGCGTCACCGTTGCGCTGATGGACGCCGACACCGGCCTGGAACTGGCGCGGGTTCTGAGCGATGCGCGCGGCTACTTTGCCTTTGGCGACATCGACGCGGGGCGCTACAGCTACGACATCATCGATGCCCCGGAGTGGAGCTTTCCGACCCTGCGGCTGGATTTTCGCGGGTTCGAGCGCATCATCACCGATGCGGCCTTTGGCGGCAGCTTTGCCCATTCGGGCGGTTTGCTGATGGATTCCGACATCCCGGTCGATCCGTTCTATGGCGCGCCCATTGCGCTGAGCAAGGATGCGGACCGCGACCGTGTGGTGCAGGGCGAATTCGTGACCTACACGCTGGATCTGACCAACAACATGCGTCAGGCGCTGGTGGGCGCGCAGATCTTTGATCGCCCGGCCTATGGCATGACCTTCGTCAGCGGATCGGTGACGTTGGAGGGCGACGAGATCGAAGACCCCGAGCGTGACGGTCATGGCGATCTGCTGTTCGATCTGGGCAACATCGCGCCGCTGGACAATGTGGAACTCAGCTACGTCATGTCCGTGGGGGCCGCCGCACGCGAAGGCGATCTGGAAAACACCGCCCTGCTGGCGGGCCGTCAGGCAGGCACGGGCACGGCGTTGCAGTCAGCGCCAGCCCGCGCCACGGTGCGGCTGGACAATTCCGGTGGGGTTTTTGCCCGGCAGGGAACGATCCTTGGCACCGTCTTCATGGATTGCGACGCAAACGGTATTCAGGACGACTGGCGCGAACCGGGCATCCCCGGCGTGCGCATCGTCACCCAAGAGGGGCTGTTCGTGGTCACGGATCACAATGGCAAGTATTCCATGCCCGGGATGCGCCCGATCACCCATGCCTTTCAGGTCCAGGCCGGCACCTTGCCCGCCGGCACCGAGGTTGCCGTGACGCGCACCAACGACCTGCGCCGGGGCGGCTCGCGCATCGTGCCGCTGCGCCGGGGCGAGCTGCGCAGCGAAAACTTTGCGGTGCAGGCCTGCACCCCCGAGGCAATGGCCGAGATCACCGCCCGTCAGGATCATTTCAAGGCCAATGCCGGCCCGGACACGCTGCGCGCCTCTGACATGCCCATCGAAGGGGCACGCAACCCGCAGCGGTCCATCCGCACCGAGGCCGGGGTGGCGACGACCACGCAACTGACGCCGTCGATGCTGGTGCCCGCCCCCGAAGATGCCCAAGGCGCTTTGCCTCGCCCGGCGCTGGCCGCCAAGGCGCGCGCCACGCGCCGCCCTCTTGAGGCGATGGTGAAATCGCTTGATCCCGAACCCGGCTTTCTAGACTTCGAGGATGGCGAAACCCTCAGCCGCCGCACCCAGAACATCCGGATCAAGGGCAAGGCCGACCTGACGCTGGGGCTGATGCTCAACGGGCGTGCCCTTGGCAGTGACCGCATCGGCGAGCAGACCTCATGGGCCGAACGCAACGTGCAGGCGGCGGAATTCGTCGCGGTGAAACTGCGCCCGGGGGCCAACAGGCTTGTGCTTGTCGGGCGTGACGGGTTTGGCATCGAACGGATGCGCCACGAAATCACGGTCACGGCTCCGGGCGATCCTGCACGGATCGAAATCATCGCGCCCGCCGAGGCCAGCGCCGACCCCGTCAGCGTGGTGCCGGTGATCGTGCGCATTCTGGATTCGCGCGGATTGCCGGTGCCGGCCTCGGCCACGGTGACGCTGGGGGGCGATCGCGCCCTGTGGGATGTCACCGACATCCGCCCCGGCACCCCCGGCGTGCAGGCCTATATCGACAATGGCGAGGCCACCTTCGGGCTGATCCCGCCGCAGGTGTCCGGCCCCGACCTCATCACCGTCACCAGCGGTTTTGCCAAGGCCGAGGCCCGCATCGCCTTTACCCCGAACCTTGACGAACGCATCATGATCGGCGTGGTCGAAGGCGCGGTGTCGCTTGGGGGCAAGGCCAGCAACGCGCTGCTGCCCAAGGACCAGTTCAGCCACTTCGAAGACACCACCACCGGCCTGCGCGGCGAGCTGTACCTCAAGGGGGCGATCCGGGGCGATGCGCTGCTGACCCTGCGCTACAGCTCCGATCAGGACACCGAGGACCGGCTGTTCCGCGACATCCGGGGCGATGAATACTACCCGATCTATGGCGACAATTCCGAACGTGGCTGGGACGCGCAATCGTCGACCAACCTGTATATCAAGGTGGAAAAGGGCCGCTCCTACGTGCTGTATGGCGATATCGCGATCCAGCCGGAATCCTCGGCGTTTCGTCTGGGCGGACTGCAGCGCGTGACCACCGGCGCCAAGGCCCATTGGGAAAACGAGCGGGTGTCCGTCACCGTGTTCGCCGCGCGCACGGCGCAGGAACAGCAGGTGGTGGAATTTGCAGGGCGCGGGGTGTCCGGCCCCTATGATCTGGATCTTGGCGATTATGTCGATGGGTCCGAACGGGTCGAACGGCTGGTGCGCGACGAAGACGGCGGCGATATCCTGTCCACCACGCCGCTTCGGCGCGGCACCGACTATGTGCTGGATTTCTTCACCAACACCATCACCTTTGACGATCCGCTGAGCCAGTTCGACGCGGATGGCAATCCGGTATCGGTGCGCGTCACCTACGAGGTCGAAACCGACGGGGCCGAACGCTACTGGCTGTACGGCGGCGAGGTGAACTACGCGCTGAGCGAGCGCACCACCATCGGCGCGCGCGCGGTTCATGCGGATGCCCCCGTCGGCAACCCCGCCCGCGAGCGGCTGCAATCGGCCTATGTGCGCCATGAGACGCTGCAGGGTGGCCTGTGGGAAGCCGAGATCGCACGCTCCGAGGATTCCGATCAGGTCAGCGACATGGCCGCGCGCCTGTCCTATGGCATCGTCACCGAAACCGACCGTCTGGATTTCGAAGCCATCTACACCGGCTCGGATTTCATGGACGGAGGGCTGGCCCGCCCCGGCACCACGCAGGTGCGCCTGTCCTACGGGGTGGACATCGGCATCGACAACGATCTGGCCTTGTCAGCCGAATATGTGCGCGATCGCAATGAGGAGCGCACGCGCATGACGCTGGATGCGATCTATTCGCACCGCTTTTCGGATGGCTTCCGTGGCGAAATCGGGATCGAGCTGGAACGCCGCGAGCACGATGGTGATCGCCATGACGAAGCCGCGCTGATCCTTGGCGGCCAGTGGACGCCGACACAGCGGCCCGGCGTATCGGTGCGCAGCCAGCTGCGTCTGCCCATCGCCGGCGAAGAGCGCAGCCCCGCCGAGCTGACCCTTGGCATGTACCGCGAGGCCAAGCCGGGATGGCGTGTCCACAACGAGATCGAGTTCGAATTTGACGACGAGATGGTGATGACCCGGTCGCGCTTTGGCATGACATATCAGTTGAACGACTGGCTGTCGGGCACCACCGAGATCACCGAGGCATCGGGCAATCGCGAAGAAACCATGGCCCAGGGGTTTGGCGCGGTCTGGCAGCTCAACGATCTGACAACCCTGCGCGCGGATATCGAACATTCGCGCGGCGCAAAGACAGGGCGCGACAGCCTGACCAGCGTCGCTCTGGGGGCCAAATGGCACAACGCACCCGAATCCGTGGTGGGCGACGCCGATCTGGATGTAACTCTCGAAGAGCGCGGCAATACCTACTACGCCGGTCTTGGCATGGCCGCGCAACTGGATAACGACTGGGCTGTTCTGGGGCGCACCCGCATCGCGATCGACAAGCGCGACGGCAAGGACAAGCTGCGCGCCCGGACCCGGATCGGGGCATCCTATCGCCCTGTCGAAGATCCGCGTCTGGATGTGCTCGCCTGGTACGAGCATCGTCTGGAAAAGCAGTATGGCCGCACCGAAACGCATCTGTGGTCCGTCGATGCCAGCTACGAGGCAAACGCCGATCTGCGCCTGAACGGCAAATATGCAGGCCAGCATCAGCGTGTATCGGGGGGCAATGTCGATGCATCGACCACCACGCAGCTGTTGCAGGCCGGGGCCTACATGGATTTCGCCGATGACCGGTTCCAGATCGGTCTGAACGCCGCGCATCTGTGGGACAGCCGCGGCGGCAGCACCTCGGGGCTGGGTGCCGAGCTTGGGTTCTCTCCGGCGGCGGGCACGTTGCTGGCGGTGGGCTACAACGCCGTCAATGGCCGCGTGGCCGGGATGACGGACCTATACCAGGAGGGGGTCTATTTCAGGTTCAACCTGCTTCTGGATGACAGCCTGTGGGACAGGCTTGACGGATTTCTCGGCAACTGAGTGAACCAGGTTGTCGGGAAAAGGGCCACACCGCGTAGCGCATCCGCGGTGTGGCCCGATTGAGTCTGGCTGGCCGCATGCGCCCGGGCATCTACGCCAAGGCGCGCGCGCAGCCGAATAGGGACATCCCACTATACCTTTGCAGGGCGAACCTGTCTGCTTGCCCCCCGCAAGCTATGACCTGCGATTTTTATAGTGCTCGCACTCAAGTGGTTCAGGAGTACGAAGCTATGAAAACAAGGTCTTTGATCTTTGCAGTTGGTCTTTTGGGATTGCCTTTCGTGGGCGCGGCCGAAGGGCAGCAGGCGCAGTTCAGCATGCATGATATCCGCCATTTCGAAGCGATCAGCTTTGGGCTGGGCGACAAGAGCAGCGCCGCGCCGATCCGCATCGACCTGCCGGTCAGGGCTGCGCCAAAAGCCGGACGGGACCCGTTCATCGCGTCGCGGTCCGGCGATCAGGCGGCCCGCCTGCGGGATCTGATCGGGCATGCCGAAGCGGGCCGCGCGGGCTATGACGCGGTACAGCACGGCGCGCGCATCCGCCCCAGCAGACGCCCGACGGACATGACCGTTGCCGAGATCTTTGGCTGGATCAAGGCCACCCCCAACCAGCCCCATGCGATCGGGCGCTACCAGTTCATTCCGGCAACGCTGCGCGGGCTTGTGCGTCGCGCCGGGGTCAACCCGCAGCAGCGGTTCTCACCGGCTCTGCAGGACCATCTGGCGAACCTGCTGCTGGAAGATGCCGGTTTTGGGGCGTTCACGGCGGGAAAGATGTCGCATCGAAGCTTCATGTACAATCTTGCGGGCATCTGGGCCGGGCTGCCGCTGCCATCGGGTCGCTCGCGCTATGAAGGCTATGCTGGCAACCGGTCGACCATCAGTTGGAACACCTACCGGACCGAGATCACCAGGATCTTTTCGCAACGGTAAATGCGTTTCGTCAGGGCAGGCACCCCCGGCGAGCCACTCCAAGACAGGTATAGGGCGCCTTCCGATCTGGTTCGGGAAGCGCCCTATACCTGTCTTGCTCCGCGCTTGCATCAGCGCAGGCTTTGCATCGCGGACAGGACGGCCCGAAGCCTTCCGCCAAGTTCAGCCAAACAACTCGATCGATCCCTGTTCCAAGAGGTCGTCTGCGGTGTAATCACCTTCGAACACGACTGTCTTGCTGTCGCCCAGCACCAGGATCAGCTCATCAGCGCTGGCCTCAAAGATCAACGCATCCAGATCTTCGATGACATCGGATTCAATCTGCAACGTATCGCGCCCGACGGTGAAATCGAAGATCAGGTCCTCGAACGCCATCCCGCCATCGTTCACCCGGATCGTATCCCGCCCGAACCCTGTCGTGATCTGGTTGGCGCCGCTGCCACCGATCAAAAGATCCCCGCCCTGCCCGCCATGCAGTTTGTCGTTTCCGGTGCCACCATAGAGCGTATCGCGGCCCTGCCCGCCTCTGAGGCCATCCGCCCCATGCCCGCCATAAAGCCGATCATCGCCGTGACCGCCGATCAGCTTGTCCTTTGCGTTGCCGCCAGACAGGGTATCGTCCCCCTCGTTGCCGCGCAGCCGGTCGGCGCCCTTGCCTCCCTTCAAAAGATCCTCTCCGCGCCCGCCAATGAGCGTGTCGTTCCCGCCCGCCCCAAACACGGTATCATCGCCCTGAAAGGACTTTATCTTTTCGCTTTGGTCCGTTCCGCGGATCCGGTCATCATATTCTGGTGCCCCGTCTGCCGGGGCTTGCGACGAGACCGTCGCGGAAGCTGCCTCAACAGCAGGTACAATTGCAGCGCCCAGCCCCGGAATGAGCGCCGCAAATTCTGCTGATGGCTCTATTCCGCTCAGGGTGATCTGCATGACCTCCCCGGGCCCCAGAGCGGCCTCCATCACGCCGTCATCGTAAAACGCATCGACTGCCAGGGCCATCAGCTCTGCCTGCGCGCTGTTCGATCCCGGCAACTGCCCTGATGCCACGCCCAGAACCTGTCCGGTGATCGTCTCGGCACCAAGAACCAGAGCGGACAGATCCACCCGGCTCGTTTCCAGCTGGTCCGAGGTCGAGGTCAGGAACAGAACCAAATCGCTATCCCCGTAAAAGGCATGCAGATCGAGATAGCCGAGCTCCTGCTCTGTTTCCCGGCTGTCCGGGGCAAAATCGAGCATGGTTTTGCCGGGCAAGCTCGATGCCATGATGGCAAACATTTCACCCGCAGGGCTTATTGCATCATGGCTGCGCCCCATCGAAAGCGCGTTGGGCGAATTTTGCAGCAACGGCCAGGCATGCGCCACATCAACTCCGGCCAGCATGAACTCTTCCACGATCTCGAGCATTTCGTGGGCCTGAAAAAGCCCGTAATCCTCGTCGTCATCGAGCAAAGCGCTGCTGCCCGAACTGTTCCATTCGGTGATATAGATATCGAGATCGTCAAACGACTGCCCCCAGGTCTTTTCGATCATCCGCAGCATGAAGCTGCGTTGTGATTCAACCTCCTGCCCCTTGGAATAAAGATGGGTCACGACCCCGTCCGGGGCTTGGCCCCCCTCCCCTTCAAAGTACGAAATCATCAAGTCGTTTGAAATCTTTGCCCAGTTCGGCAATCCGCTCGCACCAAGGTCGCTTTCACTCAGGCCCAGATCGTATCTTGCATTGAGGTCCGCAATGACTGCACCTGCGGGAACGCCAACATAATCGTTGCTCAGCTTGGCGTGGTCGAAATTCCATCCCGCTTGCACGACGATATCGATGTCCTCGCTCAGGCCCTCTTCGACAAGGCGCATCTCGTCGCGGATGATGCCTGTCATTTCGGCGGCAAGGCGGCCATATTCGGCGGTGTTCATGCGGCCCGACCCCCAGTATTCATTGCCGATCTCAAAGGCGGCGATCTGAGCATTGCCATAAACGCCTGTGGTGACGTCTCGTATGAAACCACGCAGCACCTCGACATCGATTTCGGGCAGACGATCGTTGTTCGCATCGAGCCTATTGGACAATTGCATGCGCGTGGGGATCACGATCGTCGCCGCAGACCCAAGACGTTCGGCGGCGGCCATGAAGTCGCTCAAGGCGATGAAATCGACGGTCTCTGCGGTCTCGTTTCCCGTTGCGGTCACGGCATCGGGATTGGAAAGATCGAAGTATTCTTCGGTGAGCGACCCCCCGGGATAGCGCAGATCGGTCACACCCAGATCGCGCACCAGCTCGGTATAGCTACCCTCGCCAGTCATTTGGGTGCGTGGTGCCAAGATGTTTCCCCCGAACATGCCGGGGGTCGCAATCTCGCCGGCGAGTTCGGGAAGCGTGAGAATTTGGGGCTGGGCTGTTCTGGGCATGGTGCAAAATTCTTTCTGCAGGCCAACCGAAAGTCGTCCCTGACGCCAGATGCGCAGGAAGCTGTTGTCGGGATAGGGCTTGTCAAAAGGGGAAGAGTGTCGCCTTGGGGCTTGCCGCCCGCTGGTTCACCCGCCGCTTGGCAAAAGCGCGGTGTTTAACGCAAAGACGCGTTTCGGATTCTCATGGCGACCCTACCTGTTGAAGCATTCGAGCTTACTCAATCATCAAAGAGGGGGTGCGGCTGCGAGAAACATGGATAGCTCGGATACAGAAGGGCTATCGGTCTTAAGCTTATGGCTAGAGCTTGAATACGATCGAGGGCGCAGCTTCTGCTTCGAGGCCATGGGTAGCGTCCCCGGACGTTAGAGGTGGTCCTGAATTTTCGACCAGTTTTCCGCCGGGCTAAGCTGTAGCATGGGTTTCATTTCAGGCGGCAGCTTT
>NZ_JAUOQN010000058.1:0-27628 GCF_030547555.1 Salipiger sp. 1_MG-2023
AGGTTGGTTCTCGCAACCCGACCCTACCGGGAAACCCGATGGCCACCGTAAGCTACACCACGTCTGGGGACGTCACCTACGAGAGATCTTTGCCAGGACCAGCCGTGCTCAGTATTGGTAGGGCGAGCGCGTCAGGAGTTCGTTGCCGTCTCGACCGATGATGAGGATATCCTCGACGAACGCCGAGCCTGTTTCATCATCGGCAAGAAAGGCCTCCACCCCGAACACCATGCTCTCGCGCACCACATCCTCGGGTTCGGACATCACGGTGGAGATCCGCGGTTGCTCGAATGACAGACCGATGCCGTGACCATAGAAGGGAAAATTCTTCATGAGGGTGCTTTCACTGCCGCCGAAGGCCTGCGTGAGGCGATCCCCTTCGGCCGCGACATCGAGCAGGCGCACGCCCGGGCGCATCATTGCCGACAGCCGCTGCACGATATCGGCCGTGGCTTCGATCAGTCGGCGCTGCCGGGGGCTCGGTTTTCCAAAGACCGAGGTCCGTCCGGGATCAAGGTAGTAGCCTTGCTGAAAGGCCGCATGCACCGTGCCCCGAACCAGATCGCCGGGGGCGGGCGCATCATCGGAAGACCCGGTCAGGGGGAAGCGATAATCGGCATCGATCGTATCGCCGTGGTTGGTTCCGATCGCCTGAATCCTGCCGCCGCGGGCGACCACCACACGCGCCGCATTGCCCGCAGCCTCGCGTTCGAGTTTTCCCATCGTGAGACCCTGCATCAGCACGTCGGTCGCCTCGGTCGCAGCCTCGCCGGCGATGCGATAAACATCAAGCTCGCGCGGGCTCTTGATCGCGCGCACCCGGCGTATGAGGTCATCCGCATCGACCCACTCGATATCGGGCGTGGCATCCCGAAGCTGGCGCCAGTACGTCACCGGCATGAACCACGCACCGCAAAAGGCCACCCGGCCGGTGATGCCACGTTCCTTGAGGCGGCGCGCAATCGACAGGAAGGGATGGTTGTCGCAATAGACATCCGCGACACTGATCAGGTCGCGGCGCGGCTCGGGTTCATCGATATGAAGCTCTGGCTCTTGGCCCTTCTGCAGGATGATGCCCGAAAACGAACGCGCCGACCAGATACGCGAGTCCATACCGCCGCTTACCGAATAGTGGTTGCTCAGATAAAGCACATCGCCGCAGTTGTCGGTGGTGCCGCCGCCCCGGCTCACGACGACAGCGGCCTCGAAATTATCTTCGGCCATGACCTGCAGCACACGGGCCCAGCGGGCTTGGTATTCTTCGATCGGAAAGTGACGCAGCATTCAAAACAGCTTTCAGGGGTTGCGGGCGACACGCGCCGAAACGAGGCCGCCGCGAAGCGGCCTCGCAGATCGTGACGCAAGGATCAGTTGGTGGCGAAAATGGTCCGGATCGGCTCTGCGGGGGTCGGATCGAAGCCGATCAGATCGCTGGTCAGCTCGGCATAGGTGCCGTCCGCGATCATGTCGGCAAGGGCCGCGTTCACCGCCCGGGCGAGGTTGGGCTTGCCCATCTTGATGGCAAATCCCTTCTGGATCGAGGACACCGGCTCTTCGAGAAGTTGCAGGGGCAGGCTGGATTTCTCGATCGCATAGGCGGCAGCGACCGCATCGGTGATGATGGCATCGACCTGACCGTTCGCGAGATCCTGCATGGCATCGGATTCCGCCTTGTAGGATTTCACCTCCGCTCCCAGCTCTTCGGCAATCGTGGTCCAGTTGGACGCAACGAGGCCACCGACGGTTCGGCCCTTCACATCGGCGGGCTGCGCGATATCGCTCCCGGTCTGCACGACGACCCGGCCACCGGACTCGAGCCAGCCATCCGAGAACAGCACCTTCTTCTGGCGCTCTTCGGTGATGTCCATCGCGACCGAGACGATATCGTACTGGTCGGCCTCAAGACCGATCAGCACGGATTCCCACTTCACCAGCACGGGTTCGTAGTCCAGCCCGAGGCGATTGGCGATCTCACGCATGACGCGGATCTCGAGACCGTCCAGCGCGCCATCCGGTGCGCGCATCGAGAACGGAGGATAGGTGCCTTCGGTCGCAGCAGAGAGCACGCCCGGCTCCAGCAACTCCAGCTCTTGCGCGTCCTGCGCCTTGAGCTCGGCCGCCAGCGGCAGCAGCAGTGCGGTCGCAATTGCCGCAATCTTGATCTTGAAGGTCATTGGGGGAACTCCCTGTCTGGTTTTTTCTGTTTGGCCCGGTTTTCCGGTGTTGTTGGAGCGCGGCGCACAAGCTGGCGCGCCCATTCGGCAGATCAGTACAATCGGGCAAAGCGGCGCTCGAAGAAGGCCGCCAACTGCGTCAACAGGGTGGTGAGCGCCAGATATATGAGCGCAACCGCGATGTAGAAATCGAAGGGGCGGAACGTGGCCGAAATCAGCGTCTGGGCGTAGAGCGTCAGTTCCACAACCGTGATCGTGGACAGCAGCGAGGTGTTCTTGAGTGTGGAAAGCGCCTCATTCGTCACCGCTGGCAGGATGATCCGCACAACTTGCGGCAGGATGATCGTGCGCATGGTTTCGGCGCGACTGAACCCCAGCGCCAATGAGGATTCGGTCTGCCCCTTGGGGATCGCCTGCAAGCCTGATCGCACGATTTCAGCCACATAGGCGCCCGAGTTGATGCCCAGTGCCAGAACGCCCGCCATATAGGGCGACATTCGGACCCCCAGCTGCGGCATTCCGAAATAGACGATGAAGATCTGGATCAGCGCGGGTGTGCCCCGGATGAACCATATGTAAAAGGCCGCAGCCCCCCTCACCGAGGTGAGATCGGACCGTTGCCCGAGCGCCGCCGCCAGACCAAAGACCCAGCTCAGCACGATCGTCAGCACGGTCAGCCAGAGCACCGTCCAGGCGGCTGTCAGGAAACCGGGACCGTAGACGGAGATGTCGTTTGCAAGCGCCTGCATCAGACCAGCCCTCCGGCTTTCGCCTGACTCAGATCGTCATGGAGGATCGAGTGCAGGAACTGACGCAGACGCGGGCTCTGTGGATCGCGCAGGATCTTGCCGGGAGGCCCCTGCTCCCCGATGACGCCGTCCTCGAAAAACAGCACGCGCGAAGACACATCGCGGGCGAAAGACATCTCATGTGTCACCAGCAGCATGGTCATGCCGTCTGCGGCAAGCGACGCCATCAGCATCAGGACTTCGTGGACAAGCTCGGGGTCGAGCGCCGAGGTCACTTCGTCGAAAAGCATCAAGCGCGGGGTCATGGCGAGGGCGCGAGCAATGGCGACGCGCTGCTGCTGCCCGCCTGAAAGGCGCTGCGGTGAGGCGTGGCGCTTGTCGTAAAGCCCAATGCGATCGAGCAGGCCTTCGGCCATTTCCGTCGCCTCCGCCCGGGATTTTCCGAGGATTCGCACCGGGGCGTGGGTGACATTCTCCAGCACGGTCTTGTGCGGCCAGAGGTTGTAGCTCTGAAAGACCATCCCGATCCGGGACCGCAGCGCCTGAAGGTCGCGCTCCGAGGGGTGCTGACCGCTGGTGCTGTCGAAGTCGAAGGTCTTGTCATCGAACACCATCGTCCCGCTGTCTGCCGGTTCGATGGCGTTGATCGTCCGAAGGAAGGTGCTCTTGCCGGACCCGCTGGCACCGATGATCGACACCACCTCTCCTGCGGCCACATCGAGGTCGATGCCTTTCAGCACCTCGAGTTTTCCGAAGCTTTTGCGAATGTCGCGCAGCTTGAGAAGTGACCCTCCAAGGTCCGTCGTCATGGCTTTATCCTGTTTCGGCGGCCCGGCCTCATCGCTGAGGCGTGAGTCGATCTTCCGCAATTTAGTAATTCCACTGGTATACTGAAAATCAGAACCTGAAACTCGAAACTTGCTTTTGGCGACAATGCCCTCTGTCGGCAGATTAGAATTTGTGCATTATGCGTTCGTATTGAGCACATTAGCGATGCTTCGCGGTAGCGTTCCGCCTAGTCTGCGCAGCTGTGCCATCATTGAGGCGCCAGAGCGTGAGCGTGCCGACGCCACTCAAACGCCCCTTCAATGCGACAGTCAGCAAGATCTGCTGTCACTTGCTCGCGCAGGGCGTGCAATTGGTATACTGAATACTCTCAAGACCACGTTGAAGAGGCGGATCGCCACGATGCATACAGGATCATTCAGGCCAAGTCCGATGGACCCCGGCAAAGGCCAGAGCCACGCTGCGACGAACCGCACGCTTGCTCATGACGCGCACCGGAAAATCATGGCGATGATCCTCGACGGCAGGCTGCAGCCGGGCGATCTCTTGCAACCGGCGATGCTTGGCGAGGCACTGTCGATGTCGCTGACGCCCATCCGCGAAGCGATCCGTCAGGTTCAGGCGGACGGGCTTGCCGAGATCCATGGCCGCTTCATGCGGGTGCGGCGCCTGTCGGAAGCGGAAGTGGTGGAAATCTTCTTCATCCGCCTGTCGCTCGAGCCGTATTTTGCGGCCAACGCGCGTGTCGCGGACAAGGCGCTTGACGCCATGGAGGCCCGGGTCATGGCGCTTATGCGGCAAGGGCCCTCGGACGAGAGCGATGCTCGGAGCGTTGACGCTGATTTCCACCAGATGATCGCGCTATCGCATGGCAACCAGACGGCGGCGCAGGTCGTCGCAAAGCTGCACCGGCGGACCGCCATCTTCGACCACACGCAAGTACCCGCGCGGTTCCTGACAGGGTGCGCCGAGCATCTCGACCTGATTGACGCCCTGCGCGAGCGCGATGCGCAGCGTGTAGAGCATGCGATGATCCATCACCTCGAGGGCGCGCGCGATGCCATCCTGCGCAGGTTGCGCCGCAGCCACGACCGCTAGGCAGCCCAACGCCGTTTGCGTGAGCGCTGCCGTAAAGAACGCGGGCGGCCTCACAGAACGGGCGGGCGCGATTCCATGTCCGGACTCCTTCCGCCGGGTTGCTGATACTGCAGGAACGCCACAGGAATACCATATTTGCTCAACACTCACCCACACCCCCGGAATAATGACCAATTAACGGGCAAACCCTGTCTGGCCGCGGGTTCTTGCCCCAGGCCTATTTTCATGGGATACAGGTGGTATACTGAAATAACATGGATCGCTGCGCGCGATCTTTTTGATAACGCCAACAGGGGTCGACACATGAAATATGGAATTGGAATGGGCATTGCCACGCTGGGCGTCGCTCTTGGCTCGGCCGTTGCGGCACAGACAAGCTGGGACATGTCGGTCGTCTGGCCGGAGGGCAACTTCCACACCAAGAACGCCATGACCTTCGCCGAGCAGGTCGCCGAGGTCACCGATGGCGAGGTGCAGATCACCGTGCATTCGGGCGGCGCGCTTGGCATCAAGGGCCCCGAAGGCATGGCCGCCGTGCGCGATGGGCTGGTGCCGATCGCCGACATCCTGATGAGCCAGCAGGTCGGCGAGAACCCGGCGCTGGGGGTCGAGACCCTGCCCTATCTCGCCCCGACGCTTCCCGACCTCGCGCTGCTGCACAAGTTCTACCGCCCGATGATCGAAGACATCGCCGAGGAGATGAACCAGAAGCTGCTCTACATGACGCCCTGGCCCGGACAGGCGGTCTATTCCCCGAACAAGATCGAAACGCTCGCCGACCTCGAGGGGCTGACCATCCGCGTCGTCGACGCCAATGGCGACAGCTTCTTCAACGCGATCGGCGCCGCGCCGCTGCAAATGCCGTGGGGCGAGGTCGTTCCGTCGCTGGCCGCTGGCACCATCAAGGGCGTGACCACGTCTTCGTCGTCGGGTGTCGATGGCGCGTTCTGGGAGTTCATGGACAACATGAGCACCTTCAACTGGCAGGCCTCGTCGAACATCGTCACCGTCAATCTCGACGCATGGAACGCCCTTGATGCCGAAGACCAGAAGGCCATCGAGGCGGTCGCCGACGCGCTTGAAGGCGATTTCTGGCTCAACTCCGCGATGGAAGACGCCAGCAAGATCGCGACGCTGGAAGAGAACGGCATGACCGTCTCGGCGCCGTCGGCAGAGCTGAAGGCCGATCTCATCGACGCCGCGCGCCCGCTGTGGGATGCCTTCAAGGAGCGCGTGCCCGAGGTTGCCCCGGTGATCGACAACTACCTCGCCGTGCGCGGAGAGTGATCTGCCGGACCGGGCCTCTGCGACAGGGGCCCGGCCCTTCATTTACAACCCGTTGAAAGGTAGCAAGGATGGTGTCAGCCATGGACCACAGCCCGGACCCGAGCCCCGCGTCAATGCCCTCGCGGCGGTTTGGCCCGATCATCGCCCCGATCGATGCCGTGACGCGGGCGGGCAGCCTGATTGCCGGGCTTGCCCTGCTGGCGATCCTTGGGATGATCACCGCCGAGATCGTCTCGCGCAACCTGTTCGGACGCTCGCTGCCGTTCTCATGGGATTATTCCGCCTATGCCATGGGCACCGCCTTCATGATGGGGGCCGCGGATGCGCTGCGCCGGGGGGCGCATGTGCGCGTCACAGCGGTGCTGGAAGCGGTGCCGCATCGGCTGTCGCGGGTGATCGAATTCGGCGCCTGCCTCGCCGGGCTGGCCGCCTGCGCCGCCTTGGCATGGGCCTTGAGCGAAATGGCCTTGCTATCGTTTCAGCGCGGCTCGACCTCTGCCACCGTGATGCGCACGCCGCTGGTCTGGCCGCAGAGCCTTGTCGCGCTTGGTGCCATCATCCTGACGCTGCAATGCGCGGCGCAGCTGCTGCGGCTGAGCCGCGGCGAACGCCTCGCCGAAGGCGCCGCGATCGAATGAGCCGCGCCCCTGCCTGCAAGATGCCCCCTGCCTGCATAACGCCCCCTGACTGCATAACGGCCCCCGCCCCCAAGATTTCCCGAAAGGCGCCGCGATGACGCAAATTGCTACTTCTCTGGTGGGGATCATGGTCCTGCTGCTGGGCTCCGGCCTGTGGATCGGCCTTGGCCTTGTCGCCACCGGCGCCGCGATGCTGGCGTTGTTCCGACCGCAGATGCCCTTTGTCAAACTGCTCGCGCAGCAGTCGTGGAACGTGCTCTCGTCGACCGAGCTGCTCGCCCTGCCCCTGTTCATCCTGATGGCCGAAGTGCTGTTCCGCACCAATATCTCGGCTTCGCTGTTCACCGGGCTGACGCCTTGGCTGCGGCGGGTCCCGGGCCGGCTGACCCATATCAACGTGCTGGGCTGCACGCTTTTCGCTTCGGTCTGCGGCTCTTCGGCCGCCACCACGGTGACCGTCGGGCGCATCACCGCGGGCGAGCTGCTGAAGCGCGGCTATGACCGGGATCTGGTGATCGGCTCGCTGGCGGGGGCGGGCACGCTGGGCTTTCTGATCCCGCCCTCGACGATCATGATCATCTACGGCGTCATGGCCGAGGAATCGATCCTGCGCCTGTTCATGGCGGGCATCCTGCCCGGCGCGCTGCTGGCAATCGCCTACATGGGCTACATCGGCATCCGCGCCAAGCTGTCACCGGACAAGATCGGCGAGGCCCCGCCCCCGACCAGCCTGATCGAGAAACTGCGCGCGCTGACCGACCTTGGCCCGCTGCTGCTGCTGATCCTCTTTGTCATCGGCTCAATGTATGGTGGCATCGCATCCCCCACCGAAGCCGCCGCCGCCGGAGTGATCGGCGCCATGGTCATCGGCTTCGCGCAGCGCAAGCTCGATCTCAAGGGCCTGCTTGCTGCCGCGCGTCAGGCCGCAGAGAACAGCGCGATGATCGGCCTGATCATGGTTGGCGCGATGTTCCTGTCGACGGCGATGGGCTATCTCGGCCTACCGCGCTACATCGCGGGCGCGATCAATGGCTGGGGCCTGTCGCCGCTGGCGCTGATCGCGGTGCTGCTGGTCTTCTACATCCTGCTGGGGATGGTGATGGAGGGTCTTGCGATCATCGTCATGACCCTGCCGATCACCCTGCCGCTGGTCGAGGCCGCGGGCTATGACAAGATCTGGTTCGGTGTCTTCATCGTGATCGTCGTCGAGATGGCGCAGATCTCGCCCCCGGTCGGCTTCAACCTCACGGTGCTTCAGCGCCTGACGGGGGACAGCATCGGCAAGATCACCCGCGCGACGATGCCGTTCTTCCTGATCATGGCGGGATTTGTCTTCCTGATCGCGCTCTTCCCGCAGATCGTCAGCATCGTGCCGGATCTGATGCGGCACTAAGGCGTCACGCACGCCCCACACGGGCGCCTTCGGGCGTGATAAAGCCCCCGGCGCTCTCGCCGGGGGCTTCGCTGTTTTCCGGGGGTCGAAAAGAACATCCCTCGCTGCTCGCCCTCGAAGCGGATCACCGGCAGGATGTCAAAGGCGATGCCTTTTCCTCAAGCCCCGTCGGCAAGGCGCAACACCCTGCGATCGCCGACCTCGCCGCTGCGACTTTATGGTGCGTTGCCGGGTGAAGCTCAGCGAAGAGTGATCTGGCGCGGCAAGGACGACAGCGGCTCGGCTCCGGTCTCGGTGACAATCACCGTTTCCGACACGCCCACCGTAAAGCGGCCGTAGTCGCGCAGGGTGATGGGCAGGTGAAACACCATGCCGGGCTCGAGCGCCGTGTCGACACCGGTAAAAAGCGACAGGATCGCGCCCTCGCCCCAGTCCGGGGCAAAGGCCGCGCCCATCGAGTAACCGGCGCGCTTGCGGAAGGCGGCGGTGAACCCGGCGGCGTCGATGACTTGCTGCGCCGCCTCGTGCGGGGCGCAGCAGGGGCGGCCCGGCAGCATCGCCGCAAGCGCCGCGTCAAGCGCGCGCAGGCTGGTGTCCATCATACGCTGCGCGGTCTGCGGCGGCGTACCCATCCAGACCGAACGCATCAGCGCCGCGTGATAGCGATCATGGCTTGCGGCCAGTTCGAGAAACACGCCATCGCCCTCTGCAAGCAAGCGCCGCCGCCAAGTGGCGTGCGGGATGCCCGAACGCGGACCCGAGCTGACCAGCGGCTCCATCGCCATCGCTTCCGATCCGGCATTGATCGCGGCGGCGGTCATCGCGGCGGCGACGGCGTTCTCGCTGACCCCGTCACGGCAGGCCTCGATCGCGGCGGCCATACCGGCCTCGGCGTAGCCTGCCGCGAGCCGCAGCGCCGCCAGTTCGCGCGGCGATTTCACCGCGCGCAGCGTCTCTGTCCAGCCTGAACCGTCGAGCAGGCAAATCCCGTCGAGCGTGGTCTCGATCCGGGTCATCATGTCGGGGCTGACGAACCAGCCCGTGCGCTCGACGGCAAGGCGCTGCACGTCCTGCGCGCGCACCAGCGCTGCCAGCGCCGTCGCCGGATCCTCGCCATCCTGCCAGGTGCGGATGTCGTCGAACCAGACATCGGCGCGGGCCCCGGTTTCCTCAAGCTGGCGGACCAGCAGCACCGGCGCGCCTTCGGCAGGCACAAGCAGCGCCTGAAAGGCGAAATAGCCCGCAGTCTGGCGCCCGGCCGTCCAGAAGATATTTTCGGGGCCGGTGAGCAGCAGCGCATCGGCGCCCTCTGCCCGGATGCGCGATTGCAGCGCTGCGGCGCGGGCGCGGAATTCTTCGGCGGGAAAGACGGCGGCGCTGCCCGCAAGCGGGGCGGCGGGGGAAAGGATCTGGGTCATGGGGCCTCAGGAAGTGTTGAACGTGCCGAGGAATCGCGCCCGGACGTGATCGAAATGCCCGGCCATCCGGGCCGCGGCGCGCTCTGCGTCATGCGCGGCGACGGCGTCGATGATGTCGACATGCTCGCGCGCCTGATCGACGAAGGTATCATAGGTGCGGGTCAAAGAGCAGCGCCGGGCAATGCCGCGCTGCTCGTCAAGGATCGCTGGCAGCAGCTCGAGCCGGGCCGCCCGGGCGATGGCGCGGTGAAAGGCACCGTCCGCTTCCCAGAAATCATCGAAGCTAACCGGCGCGCCGTCGACGATGGCCTGCATCTGCGCCCGGATCTCGCGCAGCTCGCGGGTGGCGCAAAATTCGGCGGCACGGCCCGCGGCGGCGGCTTCAAGCTTCTGGCGCAGCTGCACGATCTGCAACAACTGCTCGACCGTGACAGAACGCACCAGCACCACGCCATTGCTGAGCCGGTCGACCATCCCCTCGCTTTCGAGCCGGGAGATCGCCGCCCGCAGCGGCGTGCGAGACAGGCCAAGCGTTTCGGTCAAGGCGCGCTCCGAGAGCACCGTTTCGGCGGGAATGCGGCCCGAGACGATGTCGCCGCGCAGCCGGGCATAAGCGGTTTCGGCAAGCGTCGCGCCGCTCATTCTCTGCTCTCCTTTGCGATGGCGAGGAACACCGCCGCCACGGCGCGGGCGAGGTCGGCCTCGTCCATCGCCTCCTCCGGGCAGTGGCTACCGTTCCAGTTGCGGATAAAGACCATCACGCTGTCCCAGCCAGCAGCCCCGAAGGCGGCGGCGTCATGACCACCGCCCGACAGCATGCGGCGCGGGCTGTCACCCTGCGCCTGCGCGCCGCCAGCCACAAACTCCGCCATACTCTGCGACAGCCTTGCCGGGGCCGAACGGCTTTGTGCGCCAAGCTCGAAGCGGATGCCCGGACGGGCGGCCTCGATGCGGGCGATCTCGGCCTTCAGCGCCGCATCGGCCTCTGCCAGCGTCGCCGCCTCGTCCGAGCGCAGGTCAAGGCAGAAGCCCGCCTGCCCCGGCACCTTTGCCATGGCGTGCTGCGGCGAGGCCGCGTCGAGCTTGCCGAAGGTGACGGTCAGGTCATGGCCCGCCTCGAGCATCCGCGCCCAGACGGCATCCATCGCGAGGATCAGCTCGGCGATGGCCACCACCGCATCGGCGCGGCTGGCGCGCGGCGCGCCGCCCGAATGCGCCCAGATGCCATGCAGCTGCGCATCGCGGTAGCGCAGCCCCCCGCGCACCGCATCGACGATGGCATAGGGCTCGCCGGCGTCGTGCAGCACCGGGCCCTGCTCGATGTGGAACTCGAGAAAGCGGGCCGGCGCGGGCGCCGCCAACCTGCGGACGGCCTCGGGGTCGAAGCCCTCCATCGTCATATGCTCGGCCAGCGTCAGGCCGGTGTCAGAACGTCTGGCGTCAAAATCCTCGGGGTTGAGACGGCCCAGACCGGCGCGCGATCCGGCGTAAGAGACCGGAAACCAGACGCTTTCCTCGGCGCGGGTCACCGTGAGGACGATATCGCAGGCCGGGGTGATGCCCTCGGCGCGCAGCGCGGCGATCACCGCCAGCGCGCCGATGACGCCCGCCTGACCGTCGTAGGCGCCGCCTTGGCTGACCGTGTCGAGATGCGAGCCGATATAGAGCGGCGTGGCGTGACGCACGCGCCCTTGCAGCGTGGCGAACAGATTGCCCGCCGCGTCGCGCCGGATGTTGCACCCCAGCGCGCGGGCTTCTTCCTCGATCACCGCATGCGCGGCGCTTTCCAGCGCGCTATAAGAGGGCCGGGTCCAGCCCGGGCCGTCTTCGGTGATCGCGTTCACGCGGGCAAGCACGCGCGAAATGATGTCGGCAATGAGCGCGCGCGGCGGGGTCAGGGTCAGGGTCTCGCTCATGCCCGGGCCTCCGTCGCCTGTTCGGGACCGACCGGGATCAGGACGGTCTCGGGCACGCCGCCGGTCAGCGCGGTGATGACATGGCCCGCCGCGCCAAGGGCGACCCGGCGCAGGGCCTCTTCAGTGGTGCCGCCAAGGTGCGGCGTGAAGATCACGTTGGAGAACGCCGCCAGCGGACCGGTGCCCGCACCATAGCTGTAGACGTCAAGCGCCGCGCCGCCACATTGGCCGCTGGCCAGCGCCTCGACCAGCGCGGCCTCGTCCACCAGCTCGGCGCGCGCCACGTTGACCAGCTGCGCGCCGGGCTTCATCGCGGCGAAGCGCGCGGCATTGAACATGTGATGGGTTTCGGGGCGCAGCGGCGTGTGCAGGGTCACCAGGTCGGCCTGCGCCAGCCCGTCCTCGAGCCTGTCGACGCGGGGGAAGCTGCTGACGTTTCGCGCGCGCGGCGAATGCACCAGAACCTTCATGCCGAAGGCGGCGGCGGCCATCTGCCCGAAGCGGCTGCCGATGCTGCCCCAGCCGACGACCAGGGCGGTCTTGCCCGAGAGCTCGCGGAAGCGCTCCGACTCGCGAAAGCCCGGCCTGCCCGCGCGTTCCGAGCGGTCTGCCGCGTTCACCCCGCGCGCCAGCGCCAGCGCAAGGCCAAGCGTCAGCTCGGCCACCGATTGCGCGTTGGCGCCCGGGGTGTTGGCAACCATCACGCCGCGTTCGATCGCGGCGTCCTTGTCGACGGCATTGTGCCCGGTGCCATGCACCACCACGGCGCGCAACCGGTCGGCTGCTTCGAAGGCCACGCGCGGAAATCCGGCATCGCGGGTGATCGCGGCATCGCAGCCCTGCACCGAGCGGGCGATGCTGGCGGCATCGGTGCCGCCGCAGGGAACCGGCTCGATGCCATGGCTGCGCAGGAGGGCGAGCCCGGCGTCATGCACGGGCTGAACGATGAGGCATTTCATGTCCGGAGGGCCTTTTCAGTGGGGGCGGGCAGCACCTTGTCAAGATGCGCAAAGATGGCGTCGCGGGCGTGGTCGAGATGCGCGCCCATCAGCGCGGCGGCCTCGTCGCGCAGGCCCGAACGCAGTGCCGAAAGCAGGGCGAGGTGCTCCTCGCAGCCACGGGCAAAGCGCTCGGGCACGACGCGGTGGTCGAAGATGCAGGTACGCATGTGCAGGTCCTGAATGACCTTGGCGGCGGCGGCATTGCCGGCGGCCACCGCGATCGCCATGTGAAAGCTCTGGTCGACATGCCATTGCAGGTCGTCCTCATGCGGGCCCTTGTGCATCAGCGCCCGCACCTCGGCTTCAAGCGTATCGATATGCTGCGATGTCAGCCGCCCGGTGGCCGCGCGCACCGCGTCTGGTTCAAGGGTGCGGCGCAGGAAGAAGATCTCGTCGATCTCCTCTGGATTGATCCGCCGCACCCGCATGAAACGGCCCGCCTGCTCGGCTAACCCCTCGCTGCGGATCCGGGCGATGGCCTCGCGCACGGGGGTGCGGGACATGTCGAGATCGGCACAAAGCCGGGTCTCCTGCAGCGTATCGCCGGGCTTCAACTCGCCTTCGAGAATGCGCTTGATCAGCTCGCGATACGCGGTCGCCGCAAGGGTCTTGCCGCTCATTGCGCCATATCCTTTGAAGGTTCCAGATCGCGGCCCATCACCGCCTCGGGCTCGACAATACTGCCTGCCAGATTGCACGACAGCAAAAACCCCGAGCTGAGCATCATCCCCGTGGCGGGAACCAGCGATGCCAGAACCTCGCGCAGCCGTGCCCGCTCGGCAAGCAGGATATCCTCGGCCTCATCGCGGCTCACCACTTCGAATCGCAGGTCGGCCCCGGTGGGCAGCTGTGCGAGACGCGGCAGATCGGCCGAGATCACCGTGGCGATCTTGGGATAGCCGCCGGTGGTCTGCGCGTCGGCCATCAGCACCATCGGCTGGCCCGAGGCGGGCACCTGAATGGCCCCCGACACGATGCCATCCGAGACAATGTCATGGCCGCGCATGGCGGGCAGCGTCGGGCCGTCCAGCACCATGGCCATGCGGTCTCGCTGCGGCGAGATGCGAAAGCGGGCAGTTTCGAGCTTCGCGAGGACTTCGGCCGAGAAATAATCATCCTGCGGGCCAAGCACGACGCGGATCGCACGCTCGGGGGCGATCGGGCCGGGGCGGCTCGCCGGATCGCGCGGACGCAGGCAGGGGGCAGTTTCGTCCGCGTCGCCAAGCGGCAGTTGGTCACCGGCCCGCAGCGCGCGGCCCTCGACCCCGCCGAGCGCAAAGCGCAGATGCGTGGCGCGGGCCCCCAGCACTTCGGGCGCGGCGATGCCGCCACAAACCGCGATATAGCCCCATGTCGCGCCCTTGAGCGCGCCGATCTTCACCACCTCGCCCGCCTCGACCGCATGGCTCTGGCCAGCGGACAGCAGGCGCTCGCCGATGCGGATATCGCAGTCGCCGCCCGTCACCGCGAGGCGCAGCGCGCGGCCCGCCCGGAAGCTGCCGCCGATGGCGGTGAACTCCAGCGCCGCCGCAGACAGGGGATTGCCGCAAAGCGCGTTGGCAAGGTCCATCGCTGGGCGGTCCATCGCCCCGGCGGCAGGCACGCCAAAGCGCTTGCGCCCGTGGCGGCCGTGGTCCTGCACCGAGAGCATCGGGCCGACACTGAGAATTTCCAGACTCATGGCGCGGCCTCCGGCATCGGCATGCTCTCGCCCGACGCGATCGCGGCCGCGATCTCGGCCCCTTCGGCGGCGCTGACAGGCACAAAGTTCAGCCGATCCCCTGCGGCAAACAGAAAGGGCTCGGCGCGGGCGGGATCAAAGGCGCGCCACGGCGTCCAGCCGACAAAGCGCCAGCCCGAAGGGCCGGTCACCGAGTTGATACTGCCCTGCTGGCCGCCGATGCCGACGGCCCCCGCCGGGATCGACTGGCGCGGCTTAGGCAAGCGCGGCGTGTGCAGCGCCTTGGGCAGCCCTCCAAGATAGGCGAAGCCCGGCGCGAAGCCGATCATGTAGACCCGGAACTCTGCGGCGCTGTGTATCTGGATAAGCTCATTCGGCGTCAGTTGCTTTTCCCGGGCGAGATCTTCGAGATCAAGCCCGACCTCGCCGCCATAGACCACCGGCACGCGCCACTGGCGGGCCGACCCTGCGCTTACCTTTAGCTGCGCGATGCGCTCCGCCAGCGCCGCTTCCAGCGCCGTTCCACGCAGCAGCGCCGGATCATAGCTCACCAGAAGCGAGCGGTAGGTCGGCACGCATTCCAGCACGCCCGGAATTGGGAAATCGGACAGGCTCTCGGCAAGCGCGATGACCCGGCGATTCACGTCCGCGTCGATGACATCCCCGAATTGCACCGCCAGCGCGCAATCGCCAACACTCAGGAAAGCCGGGACGATTTCGGGCCCGCCGGGGCCGTGCTGCGCACGCTTGCTCATTGAAAAACCTGTTCTGCCTTGCTTGCCTTTTCAGTATACCACTTGTATCCGTAGTGCAATCGGGCAAACGACCACCCCGACCCGGCGGCTCTGACACGCCGCACGACAAGACCCACGAACACACCCCGGGAGGAAGCGAATGACGGTCACCTTGGACCTCAACTGCGACATGGGCGAGAGCTTTGGCGCCTATTCCATCGGCGACGACGCCAAGATGCTCGAAACGGTGACAACCGCGAATGTCGCCTGCGGCTTTCACGCCGGGGACCCGGTGGTCATGCGCCGCACCATCCAGCTTGCAAAGGCGGCGGGCGTGGCGGTTGGTGCGCATCCCTCGTTCATGGATCTTTACGGCTTTGGAAGGCGGCGAATCTCGGGCGAGCGGCCCGAGGATCTCGAGGCGCAGCTGATCTACCAGATCGCCGCGATGCAGGGCATGGCCGCAGCCGAAGGCCATGCGATGACCCATGTGAAGACCCATGGCGCGCTTGGCAACATGGCCGCGACCGATCCGGAACTGGCCGCCGTCTGCGCGCGCGCCGTCGCCGCGGTGGACCGCTCGCTGGTCTATGTCTCGCTGCCCTATTCGGAAACCTACACGGCCGCCGAAAAGGCCGGGCTCCGTGTCGCCTGCGAGATCTACGCCGACCGCAGCTACACCGATACCGGTGAGCTGACCCCGCGCAGCCAGCCCGGCGCAGTGATCCATGACATCGCGCAAAGCACCGAGCAGGTGCTCGAGATGGTGCTGAACAAGCGTATCCCCACCACCGGCGGCAAGCGCCTGCCGGTCGAACCGGCGACCCTGTGCATTCACGGAGACACCGACGGCGCGCCGCAGATCGCCGCCGCACTGCGCAAGTCGCTGGAAGAAAACGGCGTCACCATCGCCCCCTTTGTCGCCCCCGGAAGAGCCTGACCCATGTCCAGAATTGTCTACCTGAATGGCCAGTGGCTGCCCGAAGACGAGGCCAAGGTGTCGATCTTCGACCGCGCTTTTCTTATGGGCGATGCCATTTACGAGGTCACCTGCGTGCTCGACGGCGCGCTGCTCGACTACGCGGGCCACGCCGCGCGCCTGCGCCGCTCGGCGGCCGAGCTTGGCCTTGTGCTGCCGCTCGACGATGACGCCCTGCTGGCGGCGCATCACGAGATCGTCGCCCGCAACAACCTGCAAAGCGGCATGATCTACCTGCAGCTCAGCCGCGGTGTCGCCGAGCGCGACTTTGCCTTCCCGCCCGAGGGCACAGAGCCGACGCTGGTGATGTTCACCCAAGCCAAGGACGTGCTGGTCAACCGCGCCGCCGAGACCGGCATTTCCGTCGCCCTGCTGCCCGACCTGCGCTGGGGCCGCCGCGACATCAAGACGGTGCAACTGCTCTATCCGTCGATGGCGAAGATGGAGGCCAAGGCGCGCGGCGCCGATGATGCATGGCTCGTCGAGGACGGCTTCGTCACCGAGGCCAGCGCCGCCACCGCCCATATCGTCACCGCAGAGGGCAAGCTCGTCACCCGCGCGCTGTCGCATGCGCTGCTGCCCGGCGTGACCCGCGCCGCGATCCTCGCCCTTGCCGCCCGGCACGGCGTGGAGATCGAGGAACGCGCCTTCACCCCCGACGAGGCGCGCAAGGCCCGCGAAGCCTTCATCACCTCGGCGACCAATTTCGTGGTTCCGGTGGTGCGCATCGACGGCGAGGTGATCGGCGACGGCGCCCCCGGCGCGCTGACCCGCGAGCTGCGCGCGCAATATATCGCCTCCCGCCGCGCCACCGCGCTCGCCCCTGCCTGATCTCCCGTTCAGCTCCGTGCCGCAGCGATGGCCGGGGCTGTTTGCAACAGCCCGATGCGGCCAATCCAGGACTTTTCCCATGAGCCAGTACCTTGCCAGCCGCATGGCGGCCGTGCGCCCCTCTCCGACCATCGAGCTTGCGCTGAAGCTGCAGCAGATGAAGGCCGAGGGACATGACATCATCAGCCTCGGACAGGGCGAACTCGACTTCGCTACGCCCGAGCATATCTGCGACGCCGGCATCGCCGCGATCCGTGGCGGCCAGACCAAGTACACCGCCAGTTCGGGCACCCCGGAGCTGAAGGCCGCGATTGCCGCCAAGTTCCAGCGCGACAACGGCCTGACCTTCACGCCCGCGCAGATCATCGCCGGCAACGGCGCCAAGCAGCTGGTGTTCAACGCGCTGATGGCAACGCTGGACGCCGGCGACGAGGTGATCATCCCCGCGCCCTACTGGGTCAGCTACCCCGACATGGTCAGCCTTGCCGGGGGCACGCCGGTGATCGCGCCCTGCACTGCCGCGCATGGCTGGAAGCTGACCCCCGAAACGCTGGCCGCCGCGCTGAGCCCAAAGACCAAATGGGTGCTGCTGAACTCGCCGAACAATCCCACCGGCGCGCTCTATTCCGAGGCAGACATCGCCGCGCTCTGCGAGGTTCTGGCCGATCACCACACGCTGATCATGGCCGATGACATTTACGAGCTGGTGGTGCACGAGGGCAGCTTTGCCACGCCCGCCAAGGTCGCGCCCGCGCTGGCCGATCGCATCCTGACGGTGAACGGCGTCTCCAAGGGCTACGCGATGACCGGCTGGCGCCTCGGCTATGCCGCCGGGCCGGACTGGCTGGTCCGGGCGATGGACATCCTGCAATCGCAGAGCACCTCGAACCCTTCGGCGATCTCGCAGGCGGCCACCGTCGCCGCGCTGAGCGCCCCCGCAGATTTCCTGCCCGAGCGCAACGCCCGGCTGAAAGCGCGCCGCGACAGGGTGATGGCCGCCATCGACAAGATGCCCGGCATCTCCTGTGCGACCCCGCCCGCCAGCTTCTATGTCTTCCCCGATTGCACCGGCCTGTTCGGGGCGCGCACCCCCGACGGAAAGGTGATCGAATCCGACATGGACGTGGCCGATTTCCTGCTGACCGCGGGCCGCATCGGCGTGGTCCCCGGCTCGGCCTTCGGCACGCCGGGCTACCTGCGCATGGCCTATGCGCTCGACGACGCGCGCCTTGACGAGGCAATGGCGCGCGCCATCGCGGCGCTTGAGACAGTTCAGATGCCCATCGCGGCCTAACGCCGCCCGATACCGATCCCGGCCGCGCAGGACGCATGGCCGGCTGCCCATTTTGCACCGAGGTTCCCCGCAATGCCCCTTCTCACTTCGCATGCCCGCGGCGTCTACGTGATCGCCGTCACCCCCTTCACCGAGACCGGCGAGATCGACTGGAACAGCCTCGACCGGGTGGTGGATTTCTACTTCGACAAGGGCGCCGACGGCCTCACCATCCTTGGCATGATGGGCGAAGCGCCCAAGCTGACGCAGGCCGAAAGCCGCGCCATTGCCGAGCGCGTCATCAAGCGCGCCGAGGGCAAGCCCGTGGTGGTCGGCGTCTCGGCCCCCGGACTTGCCGCCATCGGCGAGCTGGGCAAGGCGGTGATGGACATGGGCGCCGCTGGCTGCATGGTCACCACCCCCGGCAGCCTGAAGACCGACCCGCAGATCCACGGCTACTTTGGTCAGGTCGCCCGCACGCTTGGGGAGAACGTGCCGATCGTGCTGCAGGATTTCCCGCTGGCGACCGGCGTGCATATCTCCGACGACGTGCTGGGCCGGATCATCGACGACGTGCCGCAGGTGGTCATGCTCAAGCACGAGGACTGGCCGGGCCTCGCCAAGATCACCAGATTGCGCAAGGCCGAGGCCGAAGGGCGCCGCCGCATCTCGATCCTTTGCGGCAATGGCGGAGTTTTCCTGCCCGAAGAGATGGCCCGTGGCGCCGATGGCGCAATGACCGGTTTCGGCTACCCGGAGATGCTGGCAGATGTTGTGCGCCACGCCGCTGTCGGTGATATGGACCGGGCGCAGGATCTGTTCGACGCCTATCTGCCGCTGGTACGCTACGAACAGCAGCCGGGCGCCGGACTGGCGGTGCGCAAATATGTGCTTGCCAAGCGCGGTGCCATCGGGTCTGCCGCGCTGCGCGCCCCGGGTGCAGGACTGGCGCCCGAGGCCATCGCCGAGGTCGAGCGACTGCTCGCCCGGCAGGACAAACGACTGAAGGAGCTGAACTGATGGATCTGGGACTGAAGGGCAAGACCGCGCTGGTGCTCGGCGCGAGCCGTGGCCTCGGCGCCGCGAGCGCGAAACTGCTGGCCGCGGAAGGCGCGCATGTGATCGCCGCCTCGCGCAGCGGCGAGGCCCCGGCGGACGGCATGGAAGGCGTCAAGCTCGACCTGTCGGATGCCGACAGCGTTGCGGCGCTGATCGAACGGCTCGCTGCGCAGCCGGTCGACATTCTGGTCAACAACTGCGGTGGCCCCGCCGCTGGTCCTGCCAAAGGCCAGAGCAGCGCCGCATGGCAGGCCGCCTTCGAGGCCATGGCCACGCCGATCTTTGCCATCACCGATGCCGCCCTGCCCGGCATGATCGAAAAAGGCTGGGGCCGGGTGGTCACCATCGGCTCTTCGGGCATCGTGCAACCCATTCCCAACCTCGCGCTGTCGAACGGCGTGCGCGGCGCGGTGGCGGGCTGGTCGAAAACCCTCGCCGAGGAAGTGGCGCCACATGGCGTGACGGTAAACATAGTGCTGCCGGGGCGCATCGCCACCGACCGTCTGGCGCAGCTTGACGGTATCAAGGCCGAAAAGACCGGCGCCGCGCTTGACGCCGTGCAAGAGGCCAGCCGCAAGACCATCCCGGCGGCCCGCTACGGCACCCCCGAAGAGTTCGGCGCCATGGTCACCTTCCTCTGCTCACAGCAGGCGGGCTATGTCACCGGCTCGATGATCCGCGTCGACGGCGGAATGATCCGCGGACACTGAGCGCATCCGCTGCCGCAACGAAACGCGGCAGCGGCTTTTCCTCTCCCCTTCGGGGCGGATTCAGGTGGCGCGCCAATCCTCGGGCGAAGACCCCGGAACATTGGCAACGGGTGTTGCACGCGCCTGTGCAGAGGGGGCGCTGCCGACGCAATCCCGACGAGGCGACACTGGTCCAGGCAATACTGGGGAATGGTGCCTGCGCGGCCATCACCCCGATTGGCGCAGGCTGTTTCACAGGTTCTGCATGCCGACAAGGCCCCGGTCCGCGAGTGCATTGGCACCTCCGATACAGGATCGCCCCCTCACGCCGCGTCTCCGAAGGAGTCCCATCACGGTCCGGCCGGGCAGTCGCGCTTCGCAATACCTTCAAGACCCCGGAAGCGCAGCCGCGTCTTGACCACGTGCAGGATCAAAGTGCACCAGCTTGGGTCACACGGCATTTTCCATCCGGCCTATGCTGACAGCCTCCAGCGTGCGATCGACCAGGCTGGCGAAGGACAAGGTCTTGGGGCGGCGCATGTAGGTGATGATATCGCCGGCCAGCAGCGGCGCGCTCCAGCGCGCGTCGATCGCCCCGCTGCCGTGCCGCAAGCCCAACACACACAGCATCTGTGCCGCATTGCAATCCACATCATGGCCGATACCGCAGAGGATGGTCAGCGTTCGGTCGAAATCGTCGCCTCCGAACCACAGGGCGATGATCTGTGCCGCCGCGTTGGGATAGGCGTGGATCCAGTTGTAGTCGCGGTAGCGCTCATCACAGACAGCCCAGGCGGTTTGCCAATCGGGCGCAGACCGGCACTGCGCCAGCGCGTGCCGGACCACCAAGCCATATTCGGTGGTTTCGGGAATGATCGCGACGCAACGCTCGATCAGCGCGTGCAGATCGCCGGGGGCAAAGGCCATCGCGCAGAGCACCGCGTTGAAGACTTCGCCGAGGATGCCATTGCCCGCATGGCTGATCTGCGCATCCATCCAAGCCAGCCGGGCGGCCTCCTGCGCGCGCCCCGGCATCACCATGCCGCAGATCGCGCCGCGCATCTGGGCGCCGATCCATTCGTCAAAGGGGTTGTCGGCTTTCCCCGACATTGGCGGCATCACCCCCCGGCGCAGATTGTCCAGCGCCACCCCCTCAGCCGACCAACCCAGCGGAATCATCCCGACCCAGTTGCTGGCGATGTCGCCAGATGTCATGGCAGCCCCGTGCGCGAGATAGGTCTCGAGAAAGGCCAGCTCGAACGTGATATCGTCATTATAGGTGTTCGGCGGTCGCAGATAGCCGGTGACCGCACCAAAGCTGTCGGCGATCTGCGCCGCAGAGTACCCCTCCAGCGCGGTGCCAGCCGCTGCGCCGACCAGTTGCCCCAGCCAGCCAGCGCTGATCTTGTCCGGCAGGCTCGCCTGCGCCACCGCCACGTCTGCAGGCCAGTCGACAGCGGCGGCGAAACTGTCCCAATCGGCAAAGCGGGTGGTGGCCTGCGAGCGATGCGCCGGATCGGGACGCGCCGCGCGCATCAAGGCCCGCAGCTGCATGTCGATGCGCAGCAGGGACTCCATGTCGCCGGCCCGCGCTGCATCCAGCCCCTGTTGCAACAAGGGGCCGTAGTCGCCCACAACGAAGCCCTTGTTTTCCAGAGACTGCAACGCCCCGGCCATCAGGCATTCGGGCGCGCCGGACCCCGGAGCGTTCGAGGCCCAGAACTGCATCAACTCCGCGTCCTGAGCCCGCATCAGATCCGAGGCATCCCAAGTCTGTTCTTCTTCGTCGCGCAATCTTGGCGCGGTCTCGCGCAACAGATGTGCGGTATAGTCTGCCGCTCTCATAATGCACCTCTCACTTGTGCAATGGCTGGTGTTTTGATGCCGGTCCCGCCTAGACTCGCCGCACGCGAAAGGGTGACGACACGATGCGCAAGCGGGTCACGATCAGAGATGTGGCAAAGGCTGCCGGTGTGTCGCTGGCCACCGTTTCCTATGTGATGAACGATCTCGACAAGGTTTCGCCAGAGGTCGACCGGCTGGTGCGGCGCGTGGCACGCGATCTGGGCTACGCGCGCAACCGGGCGGCTGCGTCGCTGAAGACAGGGCGTCACAACGTGATTGGTTGCATTCTGCCGACGCTTGTCAGCCCGATCTTTCCCGAAATCGCCGAAGCGGTTCAGAGCCATGCCGAAACCAAAGGGTTGGCGACGCTCTTGATCAACTCGGGCGATACCCCGCTGCGCGAGGCAAAGGCGTTGCGCATGTTGGCCGATCACGGCGTGGACGGAGCAATCGCGGTGCTGCATCCGGGCTTTGACGCCGAGGGTCAGCGCCCGCCGTTTCCGCTGGTGACCCTCGACAGCCCCCTGCCCGGCCACGACTGCCTTCAGGCGGATCACGTCGGCGGTGGGCGGCTGATCGCGGAACATGCCCTCCGGCTGGGACATCGCCGCATCGGCTTGCTGTCGGGGGACGAGACGGTTGCCTCCAGCCGCGAACGACGGCGTGGTTTTCTGCAGGCTGCCGCCGGTCAATGCGAGGTGGTCTGGGAAGAAACCGTGCCGCTGACGGCCAGCCTCGGCCCAAACGCGCAGCGCAGTCTGGCCCGGCGCGATGTGTCGTTGGTGGTCTGTGTCAACGATCTGGTGGCGATCGGGGCGCTGTCGGCGCTGCGCGATCTGGGCATCGATGTGCCGGGCGAGGTGTCGGTGATCGGTTTCGACGACATCGGCCTCAGCGCCTGGCCGCTGATCGGGCTGAGCACCGTGCGCCAGTCGGTGGTCGATCTTGGTCGCGGTGCCGTCGAACGGCTGCTCGGGCGGATCGCTGGCGACAGCTCTGCGCCCAGCACCATCGTGCTGCCGGTCAGTCTGGTGGAACGGGCGACGACGGCGGCTCATCCCGCCTCCCCGGACGATCTGGCCAGCAACCGGTCGCGCAGCGTGGCAAGGAAGGGAATATCGCGGAACTGATCGGGCTGGATCATATCCCAGTCCACCCCGGCTGGCACGATGTCAGAGGGCGGCACCCGGATCAGCTCGGCCTCGGTGGCGATCATCGTCAGCGGGCTGTCATGGGCCATCATCGGCACCCGCTCGGCATCGACCAGTTGCGATGAATGCACGAGGGTCACCATCGGCGTGTCCGGCCCGATCTTACCAAGCTCACGGAAAATGCCGGTTTCGAGATCGGCGAACCCCGCGCCCTTGCCTGTACGACCGCCCGCGCGCGACACCGCGACCGAGCCCAGAATGCTGAAGTCCAGCGGCTCCACCTCGTCGAATTCGATCCGCTCGCCGTGGATCATGTAGCCCTCGGCGGTGGCGGCCAGCTCGAAACTGACCCCCTTTTCGATCAGCTTTTGCGGGTCGAGCCGCAGATAGGGGAACGCGCGGGTCAGGGCTGGCACCGGCACATAAAGCACCTTGCCGGCGTAGAGCGCACGCAGACGGATCGGAATCTGCGGCGGATCGGGGTTGCATTTGACCGTCCGGGCGGCCTGCCATTCCGGCGTGCGCGACAGGTGATAGGCGGCCATGTCGGCCCCGGCAAAATTGGGGATGTTGCCCTTGGCCGGGCCGACGGCGATCCCGGTCTCGTCCAGACTGGACCAGATCTCCTCGCGCAGTTGCTGCTTTGGCGGGCTCCGTTTTGCCCAGGTCTCGGCGTTGCTCCACATGGTCACACTCCTGCTTGCGCGGGCGCTAGTTGCGCGCCGCTGTCAGTGTCAAAAACTCCGGTCACGCTGCCTGGCAGCACGTAGACCAGCTGCCCAGGGTCCGCCAGCGCCCCGGCGCCGCGCACCAGTAGCGCGGGCGTTCCGGGGGCCGCACCGTCGATCGCCACATGGGCAAGCCGTTCGCCCCCCATGTATTCCACCGCCTTCATCCGGCCCGGGATTGCGCCGGGCGCAGGCTCTGCCAGCAGCCGCAGGGTTTCCGGGCGCAGGGCCAGCCGCGCCGGCCCCCGCAGGCCTGACAGGGCCACGGCTGCCGGGCCGGTGGGACGCCAGAGCGCGCCGGAAAGACGGATCGCCCCGGCCTCTGAATGCGGTTCCACCGACAAAAGGTTGGCAGGCGGGCTGCCGAGAAAACCGGCGGCAAAGGCCGAGGCAGGACGCTCATAGAGGCACTCGGGCGGGTCGATCTGCAACAGCTCGCCCCCGTCCATCAGCGCCACCCGGTCGGCCAGCGTCAGCGCCTCGACCTGATCGTGGGTGACCATCACCGTGGTCAGCCCGGTGCGTTGGTGCAGCTCGCGCAGCTCGACCCGGACCGACTGGCGCAACACCGCGTCGAGGTTCGACAGCGGCTCGTCCAGCAGCAGCAGCCGCGGCTTGATGGCGATGGCGCGCGCGATGGCGATGCGCTGTTGCTGGCCGCCCGACAGCTCGGACGGGCGGCGCGCGCCATAGTCACGCATGGAAACCGTGTCGAGCGCCTCGTCGATGCGGCGCGCGGCCTCGGCGCCGCCAATACCGCGCATCTCGAGCCCAAAGCCGACATTGCCGCGCACGTCCATATGCGGGAACAGGGCGTAGTTCTGAAACACCAGGCCGATATCCCGCTCCCAGGCCGGACTGCGGGTGATGTCGCGGCCATCCAGCACCAGCGCGCCGCGGTCCGGCTCCAGCAGCCCGGCGAGAATGCGCAGCAACGTGGTCTTTCCCGACCCGGACGGGCCGAGCAGGGTCAGAAACTCACCCCGGGCAATCTCCATGTCGATACGGCGCAGCGCCGTGGCGCGGCCATAGCTTTTGGCCACGTCCCGGATCGTCAGATAGGCGGTCATGTCCGCAGGGCCTTTCTGCTGAAGAGTTCGCTCAGCGCCACCACGATCAGGATCGAGGCGATCACCATAGTGCCGATGGCCAGCGTGGTCGGGTCGATCCCCTGCCCGCGCAACTGCGAATACAGCCGCACCGGAAAGGTCATCCAGCTGGACCCGGCGATGAAGGTCGACACGATCACATCGTTGAACGAGATAAAGAACGACAGCGCCGCCGAGGTCGCCAGACCCGGCAATGCCAGCGGCAGAGTGATCCGCGCAAACGCCCGCCACGGCCGCGCCCCCAGCGACCGGGCCGCCAGCTCCAGCCCCGGATCGATGGCCGACAGCGTCGCCAGCATCACCCGCACCGAGAACGGCAGCGTAAAGGTGGCATGCGCCAGCACCAGCCCCGGCAGCGTGCCGCCGATTCCCAGCCACGCATAGATCTGCAACAGGGCAATGGCCCAGATCACCAGCGGCAGGGTCAGCGGCGCCAACAGCACCATTTCCAGCGCCGCGCGGGATTTCAGCGCGCCGCGTTGCAATCCCAAGGCTGCGGCGGTGCCAAGCGTCACCGAGATGATCGTGGCCAGCAGCCCCACCACGGCGCTGTTGAACAGCGAACTGCGGTACTCGGCGCTGGCAAAGGCGGCCCGGAACCAGCGCAACGACAGCTCACGCGGCGGAAAGCGAAAGAACTTGCCGTCGTCGAAACTGGAAAACACCAGCACCAGCAGCGGGGCAATGGTGAACAGAACCACGAGGAGCGTGAAGCCCGATAGCGCGAACCGTCTCATGACCTTGCCCCGCGTCGCAAGACCAGCACCGCCCCGCCAAGTGCCGCCATCAGCCCCAGCATGACCATCGCCAGCGCCGAGGCGAACGGCCAGTCCAGCACCAGACTGGCCTGCTGCCAGGTCATTGCGGCAAAGGTGGCGATCTTGCCCTGCCCCAGAATCTGCGGTGTGACAAAAGCTGTCAGGGACGCGCAGAACACCAGTACCGACCCCGCCAGCACTCCGGGCGCGGCCAGCGGCAGCACCACGCGGCGCCACACCTGCGCCGGGCGCGCCCCCAGCGACTTTGCCGCCTCTTCATAGCTCGGCGGCAACCGGTCCAGCACTGCCACCAGCGGCAGGACCATCATCGGCAGAAAGGCCTGCACCAGCCCGATCAGAATACCGGTCTGGGTGCCGAGCAAGGGAATGGACCGGTCGATCAGCCCAAGCGATTTCAACGTGCCATTGACGATCCCCAGCGGTGACAACAGGTTCACCAGCCCCAGCGTCGGCAACAAAGCACCGCAGACAATCGGCAGCAACATCACCGCCATGCTCAACCGCCGCAAACGCCCGGCCCGGCGGGCGATCCAGAAGGCAACCGGAAATCCAAGGACCACAGACACCGCCACCGTGACCAGACTGAGCCACAGCGTCCGTCCCAACCCGCGCAGAT
Source organism: Salipiger sp. 1_MG-2023 (assembly GCF_030547555.1). NCBI lineage: Bacteria > Pseudomonadati > Pseudomonadota > Alphaproteobacteria > Rhodobacterales > Roseobacteraceae > Salipiger > Salipiger sp. 1_MG-2023. The sequence continues at coordinate 25,935 of NZ_JAUOQN010000058.1, forward strand.
AGTAGCCATCGGAAAAGATCCGTTCGTAGTTCACCAGTGTCGGCGCGGGATCCACCAGCAGCGTGCCGGTTGGCTGCGACCAGAAGCTCATCGCCACCAGCAACGCAAACGGCGCAAGGAAGACGCAGGCAATCAGCGCCACGCCCGGCGCTGCGAGCCAGCGTGCAGGGCCGCGCGCAGTCATCGCGCGGCACCGGTTGATGTCACAAAGCGCGGGTTCACTGCCCCAGCACGTCCTTGTTCCAGCGCTCGGTCCAGTCGGAGCGCTGCGAGATCACATAGGGCCAGTCGAGTTGCAGCAGGCTTTCGACTTCTTCGGGTGTGTTGATCGTGTCGGCCGCGGCTTGGGCGCTGAGCACGGCCTTGGAGTTGGTAGGGCCGAACAGCAATTCCTCAGCATAGGCCTGCTGCGTCTCCGGGCTGAGCGCCAGCTCGATGAACATCGCTGCCAGTTCCGGGTTCGGCGAGTTGACCACCTGACAGACCATGTCACGCACCAGCACCGGGCCGGGATCGGTCGGGAAGGCAAAGCCGATGTTGTCCCATTCCTTCAGAGCCGCCAGCACATAGCCGGAAATCATCGGCGCCATGGCGACCTCGCCGGCGTCCATAAGGGCAAACACCTCGTCCAGCGAGGTGTAGTTCAGCGCCGGGGCCCCCAGCTCGCGGACCTTGGCAAAGGCGGTGTCAGGGTCGTGCTCGTCGCTGCCTTCCAGCCGCGCGGCGACACCTAGCAGGCCATCTCCCTCGGAACTGGGATAAGGCGCCATGGCGATCATACCCTTGACCGCCGGATCCCACATGTCGGCCCATTCGACCGGCTCCTCGACCAGATCCTTGTTATAGGCGATGCCCAGACCGACCAATGACATCGCATAGCAGCCATCGTTCATGCCGCTCCACAGATCGCTGTAGATGGGCGAAGATTCGTCGGGGGCCATCACCAGCCCGTCGGCCAGCGCTTGCGGGGCCTCGTAGATGTTCTGAAAGGTCACATCCATGGTCGGGTTGGATTTTTCGGCGTACATTTTCGCCATCCGGTCACCGGATCCGCCCAGCAGGAACTCGACCTTGGCCCCGGTCTTTTCTTCCAGCGGCCCGGCGGCGTGTTCGCGCAGCAGCCGTTCGATGTCCCCACCCCAAGTGCCGACAACCAGTGTCTGCCCGGCGAAGTCCTGCGCTGTCGCAGCGCCGCTCAGCGCAAGGCTCAGCGCCGCGACGCTCCAAGTGGCTTTCCAGTTCATTCTCATTGCGCCTTCCATTCCTGTTGATGCCGGAGCTGATCCTGTGACCCGAACTCACCCGTACTTTCCGGAGTCGCTAAGCCGAATTCGCACGCATGTGGTTCAGCCCGTCTCATGGGCGTGAATTTTGACCGCATGAACCGAAGCCTGCCCACTGCATGAGCGCAATTTAAACGTTTACACAACCGGATTCCCGCCATCCGTGGCTCCGTGATGCGCTGTCGCATGATCGGGTGATGCACTGGCCAGGCAGGCATTTCAGCAGCATGGTCCGACTGCGAAAGGCGCAAGCGTGTTCCGCAAAAATTGTCGCGTACGCAGTTCCTCTCGGCCGTGCAGAGGCACCCGGTGTGCATCGTTGCAATGCAGGGCCGGATGATGTCCCAACTGATGGTGTAGCTCACGACGGGCCTCGCGCTCACCGGCGGGCCGAGCTTGTCAGTCGCGCTG
>NZ_JAUOQN010000059.1:0-27182 GCF_030547555.1 Salipiger sp. 1_MG-2023
GTCACACCCGGCCGCGCGCTGCGCTACGCCGGGGGCTCCGCGCGCGGCCTCCTACACCAAGCGTTGGGACACTACCGGCAACTGAGCGTCAAGGAACGTGTTCAGATCGAACGCTGGAAGCTGGTGAAATCCCCGTCCGGGAGATGCTACGCGTGCTGCAGCGCTCGAAAGCCACGAGACACCGCGAGATCAAGCGGAGCTGGATTGCGCCTCCGGGGCGGACATTGGTCAGGAAGCTGGAGGCGCAGGGCGGTTTTAGAGCTCGAGCTCAGGCAACTCTGCGACCAGCTCAACAACACGCCCCACGAATGCCTCGGCTGGAGACCTCCGGCCGAGGTCTTCCGCGAAAAGAGCATGCAAGAGATCTGCCGACGCACCTACCCTTGCAAGCAATGGAAGCCGCGCTTCAGGTAGGGCAAACCCTGTCGGGGAATCCTGCGTCAGTGCTGGGGCCGAGGCAAGCAATGGCCTGCGGCAAACCCGGCGGAGGTGCGTGCGCATCGGCATCGCTGCGTGGCGCGAACTTTCAGACAGGGAGTGGGAAGGCGTCGCGACCGCGATCCACCCTTCGCGCGGCAATGGTCGGAATTTGCCCCCGGCGCCTCACGCGGCTATTCGCCCCGAAGCGCTGTCGTGCTGTCGTGCTGTCGTGCTGTCGCAAGGTGCTCTTCAGAGCAATGTCGATTGCGCAATGTCATAGATCAATGTGGCAAGGCTGCTGATGAGCGACCATTTTACTGCCGGGCCCGTCAGGCAGGTTGGCCGGGTGTGAGTGCTGTAAACGTTTCTGTTAGCTGCCGCTGTCTGCCCCAAGCCTGTCGGGGTCGCGCGGATCGGGCTGCCTCTCTACGCAGCGCGATCCTTCAGTCACGGCTAGCGTTTTTGATCTTCGCGAAAGGACCAGCCCTGTGAACCGTGTCCCGTCAGCTTTGATAACAGGTCTCTTCGCCGCTTGCGCCAGTATCGCGTCTGGCCAGACGCCCCCGTCTCCGGAGGAGATTCTGAGCGCATGGCTCACCTCCCCGCACGCCAATTCGCAAAGCGAGGCGTTCCGGCATTGGGATACCGAAGGCGAGATCCCCGGCAATTGCGCCGTCTGCCATTCGACCACAGGTGTCGTCGATTATCTGGCAAGTTTTCCCACCATCGCCGGGGTGATCGATCACCCGGTCCCGATCGGCACCACCGTCGAATGCGCAGCCTGCCATAATCCCGGCGCAGATGCGCTGCGCGAGGTGCTGTTTCCCAGCGGGCAGACCATCGCGATGGCCGACGGCTCGGCCATCTGCACGGTCTGCCATCAGGGGCGGACCTCTGCCGACACAGTTGCCGCGGCGCTAGGCGGGCGCGCCGAGGATGAGGTCTCGGCCGATATCGCCTTCATCAATATCCACTACGCTGCCGCCGCCTCGACGCAGCTTGGCAGCGTGGTGCGCGGTGGGTTCGAATATGCCGGGCAGGACTATGCCGGGGCTTTCGCCCATGTCGAGGGGCTGAACACCTGCGTCAGCTGCCATGACGCCCATGAAACCAAGGTCGAGCTGAGCGCCTGCACAAGCTGCCATCAGGGCGTGAGCGATTTCCGCGCCATTCGCACCACGCCGACCGATGTGCTGGGCACCGGCGATATCAGCAGCGGAATCGCCATCGTCATCGACGATCTGCACGCGCGGCTTGAGGCTGCGATCATGGCCTATGCCTCTGGGGTTGGCAGCGCGCCCATCATCTATGCTGACCATGCCTACCCCTATTTCTTCAACGATCTGAACGCCGACGGCGCCGTGACGGAGGGCGAGGCAGCCTACCCCAACCGCTACCAGAGCTGGACACCGCGGCTGCTGCGGGCCGCCTATAATTACCAGTTCGTCAGCAAGGATCGGGGCGCCTTTGCGCATAACCCACATTACGCAATGCAGCTGCTGATCGACAGCATCACCGACCTCGCCGAGGTCGCACCGGTCGACGTGACCGGGCTGGTCCGGCCCTGAGGGGACCCGCCCGGTGCAGATCAGGTTTCGCAAGGGGCGCGATTTCGACATGGGTCCGGCTGCGGCCAATACGCCCGCGGTGGTGCGCGCGGTGCGCCGCGTCGGGCTGGAGTTTCGGGCGTTTCCCGGTCTGACCGTCGATGCGCTTGTGGCCGAGGGCGACCCGCTGCGCCGGGGCCAGACCCTGTGCGTCAGCCGACACCACCCCGAGATTGCCTTTGTCGCCAGTGCGGCTGGGCGGGTCAGCCGCATCCGCAAAGGCGCGCGGCGCCGGATTGACACCATCGAGATCGCGGTGCAGGGCGACGAGGAGTGCCGGTTTGACGTTGATCCGGCGCAGACGGATGATGCGGTGCTGCGGGCTCTGCTGCTGCAAAGCGGCGCTTGGGTGGCGTTTCGCACTCGCCCGTTCGGTCGCATCCCCGCCCCCGCAGATCAACCTTCGGCGATCTTTGTCACCGCGACCGCAGGCACCCCGCTTGCGCCCGATCCGGCGCAGGTTCTTGCACCGCAACTGGACGCCTTCGCGCGCGGGCTTGAGGCCTTGTTGCGCCTGACCCAAGGCGCGGTGTTTGTCTGCCAGCCCCCCGGCCCGGCGCTGGTGACGCCAAGGGAACGGCTGCGGATCGCCACGATTTGCGGGCCGCAGCCCTGCGGGCTGCCGGGGCCGCATATCCACCACCTCTGGCCGGTGTCGGCGCAGCGTTCGGTCTGGCAGATCGGCTATCAGGACGTGGCAGCGATCGGCGATCTGCTGAGCACCGGTCGGATCAGCGTCGACCGCAGCATATCGGTGGCGGGTCCCGGCTGTGACAGGGCGAGGCTGCTGCGCGCGCCGCTTGGCGCCGAACTGGCCGGGCTGCTGGACGAGACGCAACAGAGCGAAAAGCGGCTGATCTCGGGGTCTGCCCTGACCGGGCGCGAGCAGCGGTTTCTGGGGCGTCACGATCTTGAGGTGACGGTGATGAATCCGGCTTCAGACGCGCCGCGCGGGGCAGTGCGGGGCCTTGTTGCCTGGCTGTGCCAAGGCGGAACCGGGGCAACCCTGCCAAGCGAGGCTTTTGAAAGGCTGTTTCCCTTTGATCTGTTGCCGGTGCCCCTGATGCGCGCCCTCGCCGTGGGCGATATCGAGACGGTGGAGCGGCTCGGCGGGCTGGAACTGCTGGAAGAGGATCTGGCCCTGCTAAGCTGGCGCTGCCCGTCCGGCAGCGATTACGGCAGCCTGTTGCGCCATGCGCTCGACAGGCTCGCCGAGGAGCGCGCGCCATGAGCGATGCCCCCCGCCTCTGGGCCGGCAGCGAGGCGCTTGTCACCCTTGTAGCCGTCTCCGCCCCGCTCGTCGCGACGATCCTGCAACAGGGGCCGGCGCGGCTGGTTTTGCTGGCGTTCGGGCTGGGGCTGGCAACGTTCTGGCATCTGGTCTTTGCCCGGATCAGGCGGCGCTGGACGGGCTGGGATGGCCTCGTGACGGCCGCGATCTTTGCGGTTCTGGTTCCAGAGGCGCTGCCGCTCTGGCAACAGGGGCTGGCGCTGTCCTTCGGGCTGGTGATGGGCGATCTGGTCTTTGGCGGGCGCGGGCGCGGCTTTCTCAGCCCGGCGGCGGTTGCTCTGGCCTTTGCGTTGTTCTCTTTCCCGGTGAGCGCAGACGCCGCCCCCGGCCCCGCGAGCACCATTGCCGCGCTGGCAGGCGGCGCGGCGCTGCTGCTCGCGCGGGTCCTGTCGTGGCGGGTGGTTGCCGGGTTTGCGCTGGCCATGGCCGGCTTGCAGCTGCTGCAGCCGGGCTGGCCCGCCCTGCCGGGGGCGACGCTGATCCTTGGGCTGGTGTTTCTGATCGGCGATCCGATGGCGGCTGCCTGCACGAATGCCGGGCGCTGGGTCTATGGAGCGCTGGCGGGGGCCTTGGTCGCGCTGCTGGAAACGGCCGGCGGCGGCGCGCTGTCCTCGGTGGTCTTTGCCGCGCTGCTGGCGGGGATCTTTGCGCCGCTGATCGATCAGGGGGTGATCTGGGACAACGTGCGGCGACGCGCGCGCAGGCAGCGACATGGCTGAGCGGTCCCCTCTCTTCCTGTGGCGCCGGTTTCTGGCGCTGCCCAATGACAGCCGGGGCAAGACGCTGGGCGTTGCGCTCCTCGTGGCGCTGATCTCGGCGCTTGGCGTCTCGGTGACCTCGGTGCTGCTCGAACCGCGCCAGCAGGCCCATCTTGACGCGGCGCGCGAGGCAAAGCTGGCGGGAATGATCGCGGCGCTGCCGGGTCTGGGCGATCTGCTGCGCGAGACCGGGGCCGAAACGCTGGAGGCCGTGCTCGTCGATCTGGCAAGCGGCACGATCCGCAAAGACGCCGATCCGCAAAGCTACGATTTCCTCGCCGCGCAGAGCGATGCCGCCCGGACAACGGCGCTGAGCCCCGAACAGGACATCGCCGGGATCGCGCGCCGCCCGGACCTTGCCCCGGCCTATCTGCTGCGCGGGCGGGATGGTCTGGCGCTGGTGGTGCTGCCGGTCTACGGGACCGGCTATCAATCGGTGATCCGCGCCTATCTTGCCCTGTCGGCCGATCTGACCACCATCGCGGGCCTCAGCATCTATGAACAGGGCGAAACGCCGGGGCTGGGCGCGCGGATCACCGATCCGGGCTGGCAGGCGCTCTGGTCAGGCAAACAGGCCGTAAACGCCTCAGGAGAGATCGTCATCGCCGTGGTGCGCGGCGGGGCCACGGGCCTGCGCGAGATCGACGGCATTTCCGGCGCCACGCGCTCAAGCATGGGCGTGGCGCGGATTGTCCAGTTCTGGCTCGGCCCCGATGGCTTTGGCCCGTTCCTTGCCGCCCTGCGTTCGGGAGAAGAAAGATGAGCAAGCGCGCCCTGCATCACCTCACCGCCCCGCTGATCGACGGCAATCCGATCACGTTGCAGATCCTTGGGATCTGCTCGGCGCTTGCCGTGACCACCTCGATGGCCACCGCCCTGACCATGAGCCTTGCGCTGACCGTTGTGCTGACCGCCGCCAGCGCGCTCATCTGCCTTGTGCGCCATCATCTGCCCAATGCGATCCGGCTGGTGGTGCAGATCACCATCATCGCCTCGCTGGTCATCGTCGCCGACCAGATCCTCCGCGCCTATGCCTTCGAGATGAGCCAGAGACTGTCGGTCTTTGTCGGGCTGATCGTGACCAATTGCATCGTTCTGGGCCGGGCCGAGACCTTTGCCATGCGCAACCCGGTCTGGCCCAGCGTTCTGGATGGGCTTGGCAACGGGCTTGGCTACAGCCTTGTGCTGATGCTTGTCGCCGCGATCCGCGAGGGGCTTGGCGCGGGCGCGCTGTTCGGGGTGCAGCTGCTGCCGCTGGTCTCAAACGGTGGCTGGTTTCAGCCGCTTGGGTTCATGCTGCTCGCCCCCAGCGCGTTTTTCATCATCGGCCTGCTGATCTGGGCGATCCGGACCCGCCGCCCCGAGCAGGTCGAACCCAATGATTTTCCGCTCCGCGAGCGGTTGGGTGGGGATCGGCCATGAGCGAGCTGTTCCTGCGATCCGTCTTTCAGGAGAACCTTGCGCTGTCGTTCTTTCTGGGCATCTGCACCTTTCTGGCGGTGTCCAAGCGGGTTGATACCGCGCTGGGGCTCGGGCTGGCGATGATCGTGGTGCAGGGGGTCACGGTTCCGGTGAACCACCTGATCTTTCGCGGCCTGCTGGTCGAGGGCGCCTGGGCCTGGGCGGGATTGCCAGAGGTCGATCTGACCTATCTGAAACTGATCTGTTTCATCAGCGTCATCGCCGCCATCGTGCAGATCCTTGAAATGACGCTGGATCGGTTCGCACCGGGGTTGCACCGCAGCCTCGGGATCTTCTTGCCGCTGATCACGGTGAACTGCGCCATCCTCGGGGGCAGCCTGTTCATGGTCGACCGGCGCTACGATCTGCCGCAAAGCGTGGTCTATGGTCTGGGCAGCGGCATCGGCTGGGCGCTGGCCATCATCGCCTTTGCCGCGATCCGGGAACGGCTGCGCTATGCCGATATCCCCGAAGGACTGCGCGGATTGGGCATCGCCTTCATCGTCACCGGCCTGATGTCGATGGGGTTCTCGGCCTTTGCCGGGCTGGGCCAGCCATGAGCGAGGTGGCTCTTGGCAGCGCTGTCTTTGTCGCCATTGTGCTGATCGTGGCCTGCGTCATCTTGCTGGCACGGGCGTTTCTGTTGCCCTCGGCCCCGGTTACCATTCGGATCAATGATCGCATGGGCATTGGCGCGCGCAGCGGCGAGCGGCTTCTGACGGCTCTGGCCGACGGCGGCATCGCCGTGCCCGCAGCCTGTGGGGGGGGCGGAACCTGCGGGCAGTGCCGGGTGCGGATCGACAAAGGCCGCCGCCCTGCCCTGCCGACCGAGGCCGCCCTGCTGTCGCGCGCCGATCTTGCCTCCGGGCTGCGGCTGGCCTGCCAGACAACGCTTCGCGCCGATCTGGCCGTGACCCTGCCCGAAACCATGCTGAGCGCCCGCAGCTGGGCGTGCAGGGTCGTTTCCAGCCGCACGGTGGCCCCGATCATCCGCGAGATCGTGCTGGCGCCGATGGGCGATGCGCCGTTCACCTTCACCCCCGGTGCTTTTGTGCAGGTCGAGGCCCCGGCCTATGATTTGGCCTTCAGCGACTATGACATCGCGCCCGAGCATCGCGCCGCGTGGGATCAGCAGGGCCTTGATGCGCTGCGCGCGCAAGGCCCGGGCGGTGTGTCACGCGCCTATTCCATCGCGAACCACGCCGCAGCGGATGCCGGTCACATCGTGCTGCTGATCCGGCTGGCCCTGCCACCGCCGGGGGCGCCGGACGCCTTGCCGGGCGTCGTATCGTCATGGCTGTTCGGGCGTCGCGCCGGCGATCCTGTCAGCGTGACCGGCCCGTTCGGCAGTTTCGCGGCGCAGGACAGCACGCGCGAGATGGTCCTGATCGGCGGCGGCGTCGGCATGGCGCCACTGCGCGCGATCATCTCGGATCAGCTCGAACGCCAACGCAGCCACCGCAATATCAGCTTCTGGTACGGAGCGCGCAGCCGCGTGGACCTGTTCTATGACGAGGAATTCTCGCGGTTGCAGGCAGAATTCCCCAATTTCCGCTGGACAGTGGCGCTATCTGATCCGGCGCCGGATGACGACTGGCACGGCGAAACCGGCTTTATCCACGAGGTGGCGCTGCGCGGTGGGCTGGCCGCGCATCCCGCCCCGCATGACTGCGACTACTACCTGTGCGGCCCGCCGATGATGATCAAGGCGGTGCTGTCGATGCTTGACGATCTGGGCGTTGATCGCGAGCGGATCTTCAACGACGATTTCGGAGCCTGACCCATGCCGATGTGCCAAGCTTGGCTTTCTGACATACCGGCTCACGGGCCGGATCAACTGAGGTTGGGGCGGCAATGGCAGAATTCCTGATCACCCTTGGCGTGCTGCTCTGCGCCGTCGCCGGGCTTGGCATCGGGGCGATCTTTGGCCGCGCGCCGATCAAAGGGTCCTGCGGCGGGCTGTCCTGCATTGCGGGCGCGGATTGCGCGGCCTGCCCGAACCGCACCCAAAGGGGCGATCAGTCATGACCAAGCGGCCACGCATTGCAGATTACATGACGTGCGATCTGATCCAGCTTGGGCCGGATCTGGAGATCCTGCATGCGATGAAGACCCTGCTGGAACACCGGATTTCTGGCGCACCCGTGGTGGATGCCAAGGAACGCCTCATCGGGGTGCTGTCCACGAAGGATTGCCTGCGCGCCGCCTTGCATGGCGCCTATCATCAGGAATGGGGCGGGCGGGTCGCGCGTTACATGACCAAGGATCCCGTGACGCTCGACGCCGATCTCGATCTGGTGGCCGCCGCCGAGCGGTTCCTCGCCAGCGAGTTCCGCCGGTTTCCGGTGTTGCGCGACGGCAAGCTTGTCGGGCAGGTCAGCCGCGGCGATCTTCTGCGTGCGCTGCTGGATCAATGGTAGCGCGCAGCCTCGTCCCGCATCACGGCGCGATGACGCGCGGGGGCCAGACCCGCAAGACGGTCTTGCAAATCCGGGGCCGATTTCACGCCGGCAGACCGGAACCGCCCGACCCCAGAGGCCAGCGGGATGTCAGCCTCCGCGCGCTCAGCTGTCCAGGGCGCGCAGATGCCCGGCCAGTCGCAGCAGCACATCCCGTGTCTGGCGCAAATCGTCCGACTGCCCGCTCAACCGATCCTCAAGGCAGCGGGTGACCCCCTCGGCCCGGGCCTCTAGCGCGCGTCCGGCGGGGGTCAGGGCAATGCGCACCTGCCGTTCATCCACCGTATCGCGCTGGCGGCTGAGCAGACCGGCTTTCTCCAGCCGCTTGAGAAGCGGCGTCAACGTGCTGGATTCAAGATGAACCTGCGCGCCGATCTCTTTGACCGTCGGAGATTCCGGGCCGGTCCAGAGCACCGTCATGACCAGAAACTGAGGATAGGTCAGTCCCAGCGGCGCCAGCATATCGCGATAGGCGTGCTGCATGGCAAGGCTGGCCGAATAAAGCGCGTGGCAGAGCATGTCATCAATGGGTCTGGTCATGGTGGGCAATTTATATCGCGCGCTATTTATTTGCAAGCTATTGAATGCTTTTGAAGGCGTGCCATATGTATCGCACACAACCTAATCGACCACGAAGGACACGCCATGACCACCGATGTGAAATACTGGACAGAAGCCTATGCAACGGGCGGCGGACGCAATGGTCTCGCCGGGCTGACGTCGGGAACCCTGACCGTAACGATGACCAGCCCCAAGGAGCTCGGCGGATCGGGCGCAGGCCACAATCCAGAGCAATTGTTCGCAACCGGCTACGCGGCCTGCTTCCTCAGCGCGATGCATTTCGCGGCGCGCAGCGAAAAGCTCGGGACCGTTCCGGAAGACGCCCGGGTCGAGGCGAAAGTCGGCATCGGGCCGCGCAGCGACGGCGGCTTTGGGCTGACGGTCGCGCTGTCGGTCACCCTGCCCGGTGTCGAGCGCGCCACTGGCGAAAAGATCGTAGAGCGCGGACATGCCATCTGCCCCTATTCCAACGCTGTCAGCGGCAATATCGAGGTCACAACCTCGTTGGCGTGACCATCGGCGGGCTCAACGGCAGCAGCGATCACACGCCTGTCTCATTGATCGGTGCAACCTGCACCGCTGACATCGCATTTCATACCGCCCTGCAATATCTTGCGGGGCGTACTTAAACCGATGGATCAACAAGCGATGGCCACCAACCCCGCAACGCCTCGCAACCGCGCCATCGGCTTTGTCTTCCGGCTTCACAATCTGCTGCCCGTCGACACAGCGCCTGAAATCCTGCGAATATCCATTTGCATACGAATATCTTTGAGTATTCTTCACCGGAGAGATTGCCTGACGCCTCATCAAAGGTCCGGGTGATGAAACCCCCTTGCATCAAACCGGCTCTGCCGTCCGTCAACCTGACAGACAACAATCGCACCTCCGCCGGACCCACCCAACCGGATGCCAGAAAAAGGTCTTAACTCGTGCCCGCCCATGCTGCGTCCCGCCTTGATGCCTATTATTTCTGGGGGGCGCTGCCCTCGCCGGACAGGCTGCGCCGCCAACTGACGGCGTTCCGCGATCAGGGCTTTTCCCGGATCTACATTCAGGCCCGGCTGTCCATGCCCAGAGCCGTCTACCTGTCGCCTGAATACCTGAAGACCTACGCACAGGCCGTTGAGATCATATCAGATCTTGGCTTGAAGGCCGGGTTATACGATGATTACGCATGGACCAGCGGACAGGCCGGAGGGCGCACCGTCGAGGGCGCCGAGCACCTGCGCGAACGCCATGTCTTCTGGACCCGCGGCGCTGCGCCAGAGCTGACGATCCGCCAGATCCGCGCCACGCTTGGGGCCTCGCTTGGCCCGGCGGTGCGCGACTGGACGCATGAGGGCGGCACGGTGGATTGCGACGCATGGCAGCCCGTGGGCGCCGTGCTGGAACATGCCGATGGCAGAACCGAGGACGTGAGCGCCCATGTCACCGCGCAGGGCGACACTGGCCGGTTCCGCCTGTCGCGCCCGCTGCCCGAAGGCGCGCGCTGGACGGTCTTTGCCGCGGCGCGGCTGCGCAATTCGCGGATCATCAATTACCTGATGCCAGAGGCTGGCGCCCGCTTTGTTGAAATTGGCCTGCACCCCTATGCCGAGGCCTTGGGCGATCATCTGGGCCGCACCGTTGATTGCCTGTTCTACGACCAGCCCGCCCCCAGCCTGCTTGACTGGCAGGGGCGGTTTGGCAATCTGCGCAACTCCCTGCCGTGGAGCGACGCGCTGGCCGAAAAGCTGTCAACGCACGGCCCGCTCGCGCCGCAGCTCTGGGCGCTGCTCGATGATGGCGCGCCGGGGAATGGCCTCATCCGGGCGCGTGTCTACCGGACCGTGACCAGCATGATGCAACAGGCGTTCTTTGCTCCGCTGCGGGCGTTCTGCGAGGCCCATGGCCTGACCCTGACCGGCCATGAAATCCTGCCCCATGTCGCCAGTATGGCGCTGAACGGCGGGTTTTCGGCGATCGACCCGCGGGTGGCGATGGCGGCGGATTTCTTCGGCACCGATCTGTGGCGGGACCAGACCTCGGTCGATGCCAACAATCTCGGGGCGCAGTTGGCCCCGCTGCTGGGCGACAGCATCGCGCGGGCCTCCGGGCGGCGCGGCGCGTGGACAGAGCTCTACCTGACCTCGCAGCGCAGCGAGCACCGCGCCATCGGCCAGTGGGAAATCACCCCGCAGGCGCTGCGCGCGCAGCTGATCCGGCTGCACATGCTGGGGGCCAGCCGGGTGATCCTGCATGCGCTGTTCGCCGAGGCGGGCGATGCGCGGCCAGAGCCGCTGGCCAATATGCGCTTTGATTTCGCGCCGGGCTACAACCTGCAACCCTGGTGGCCGGTGATGGGCGCGATCGGCGCCGAGGCCGCAAGGCTGGCGGATTTCATCGAAGGTGCCAGCCCGCCGGAACAGGTGGCGCTGCTGTACCCATATGAGACGGCGCTGCGCAAAGGGCCGCGCCATGACCATGCGCGCCGTTTCGGGAGCTGGTGCGAGTGGCTTCTGGCGCAGGGCCATCGCCCGCTGATCGTGGATGAGCACGGGCTGGCGCAGGTGCAGGGCGGCAGGCTTTACGGCGCGCGCCTTGCCGCCCTTGCCCTGCCCGGGCCGGTCACCCTGCGCGATCCGGTCCGGCATGGCCTTGCGACCTACACTTCCCCGCCAGCAGAGCCGCTGTTGACCGCCTCGCCCATCGTCGCCGCGCAGCCCGGCCTGCGCGCGCTGGTGGCGGGTGTTGATGCGGCGGGCCAGTGGCGCATCGTGCTGTTCAACGAAGGCGCCGCCCCGCTGACCGCGCAGATCGCCTTCGCCGGTGCAGCGCGCGAGCTGGCGCTGGAAGCGCAGGAATTGCGCTGCCTGACGCTGCCCGCCGATGGCGGCGCTCGAATCCCGGCGCCCTCTGCTGCATCATCCGTGGCGCAGGTGCTCGACGACGGCTGGACGCTAAAGATCGACGGGCGGACCCAGCCCGTCAGGGTGACATCAGGGTGGCAAGCGCAGGGCCATCCGGCCTATTCCGGGACGGGGCATTACGAATGCCACTTTGTCATTAAGGCGGCGGAGCATCTGGCGTTGCTGCTGCCGGGGCTTGCCTGCGCGGCGCGCGTCACGCTCGACGGGCGCGACATGGGCACATGTTGCCACGCGCCGTTCCGCGTAAGCCTCGGGCTGCTTGCCCCCGGCCCGCACCTGCTGCGGATCGCGGTGTTCAACACCATGGCCAACGCGTTTTACGCCGATACCCCATTTGCAGGGCCGGGCTGGCCGGATGTCAGCGGCCTGACGCAGCCTCCGGTGCTGATCCACGAAGGCGCCAGCTGATGCGTTATGCGCCGCAGCGCCATTGCCCCAAAATGCGCGGCGGCAAAGGCGCGGCAGGGCGGATCGTGTCGTAAGGTCCGGTGTCGCCCGCGCGCCTAAGCGCCCGCCAGCACTTGTGCGGTCGACACCACACGGCACATCGGGGCGCGATCCGCCATCACCGCCACTGCCGCGCGGTGCAAGGCCTCGGTCCCGGCGGCGCAGGCATCTTCGACCAGCCGCAGGTTGCGCCCGGCGTCCACTGCCTCGACAGCGGTGCCCAGCACGCAGCAATCGGTGGCGACGCCGCACAGGGTCAGGCAGGCATCGGCGGGCAGAACCTGTTCCGCCTCGCGCCACTTGGCGAAACGATGGCTGGCGATCGAGCGATAGCCCTGCCAGCGCCCATCGACCTGCCACAGCCAGTCCGATCCGGGCGCAACCGCAAACTCCCATTGCGCGTAATAGGCGCGCCATGCGCCAGCCGGGGACTCTGGCGGCACGAAGCGGGTGAACAGCACCCGGTCTTCGAACAGCGGCAGCATCTGCCCGATGCGCTCGGCGCAGCGCTCATAGCCCGGCGTGCACCACGGGCTTTCAGCCGCGCCAAAGCCCGGCTGCATGTCGATCACCAGCAGCCAGTCGTTCATGCCCGCACCGCCATCGTGTCTTCGGGGCGCCAGTTCAGCCAGACCGCGCCATCGCCGGTGATTTCGGGGATGTCGCGATCGCGGGCGATCAGCTTCCACTGCTGGCCCTCAACTTCGATCAGGCAGGTGGCCATGGCCCCGGCAAAGACCCGCTGCGTCAGCCGCCCCGCCACGGCGTTCATGCCATCAAGCCGCGCCTGTGCCATCGACAGCGCCTCTGGCCGCACCGCAAAGCTGTGGCCGCTGGCGGGCTGCGGCAGCCTCAGCCCCGAAAGCCAACTTTCGGGAACCCAGTTGGCATCGCCCAGAAAACCGGCGGTGAAGGCGTCGACCGGTTTGTCATAGACCTCTCGCGGCGGGCCGACCTGAACGATGCGCCCGTCCTTCAGGATGCCGATGCGGTCCGACAGGGTCAGCGCCTCTTCCTGATCATGGGTCACAAAGATCGTGGTGATGCCGATCTCGCGCTGGATGCGTTTCAGTTCGATCTGCATATCCACGCGCAGGGTCTTGTCGAGCGCCGAAAGCGGCTCGTCCAGCAGCAGCACCTTGGGGTTGGTCACGATGGCCCGCGCCAGCGCCACCCGCTGCCGCTGCCCGCCCGAAAGCTGGCTCGGGCGGCGGTCGGCCATCGAGCCCAGCTGCACCAGCTCCAGCGCCTCGGCGATGCGGCGTCTTTCCTCGGCGGCGGCGACCTTGCGCACCCGCAGGCCAAAACCGACGTTGTCGGCCACGCTCATGTTGGGAAACAGGGCGTAGTTCTGGAACATCATGCCGATGTCGCGCTTTTCCACCGGCACGTTTTCGACGTTGCGATCACCGATGCGGATCGCTCCCGTTTGTGCAAAGTGAAACCCCGCGATGGTGCGCAGCAGTGTGGTCTTGCCCGACCCCGAGGGGCCCAGCAGGGCAAAGAACCCGCCATCCTCAAAGCTGATGGACACATCGTCCAGCGCCACGGTCTGGCCAAACCTCTTGGTCACGTTCTGTACGTCGACGGCGGACATCAGCGGTCTCCTGCGAATCTGGAATAGCGGGTGGCAAGGAACATGATCAGCATCGAGACGGCGATGATGATGGTCGAGATCGCGTTGATCTCGGGGGTGAACCCCTTGCGGATGGCGGTGTAGATCAGCACCGGCAGCGTGCTGTCTCCCGGTTCCGACAGGAAGTAGCTGACCACGAACTGATCGAAACTGACGGCAAAGGCAAACAGCCCCCCTGCCACCACGCCCGGCGCGATCCACGGCAGCGTCACCCGGCGCAGCACCGTCCAGCTGTTTGCGCCCATCGAACGCGCCGCCTCTTCCAGCGTGATGTCGAAACTCGACAGCCGGGCGGTAACGGTGACGATGACATAGGGCAGCGCCAGCGCGACATGGCCGATGATCACCGCAGGCGTGCCGCGCCCGATGCCGATGGCAAAGAAAAAGATCAGCATGGCGGTGCCGGTGATCAGCCACGGAATGGCGATTGGCGGGAACAGCAGCACCATCAGCACCTTCTTGCCGGCAAAATCATAGCGGAACAGGCCAATCGACGCCGCCGTGCCAAGGGCGGTCGCCACCAGCGTCGTGACCATGGCAATGCCGACAGAACGCAGCGCCGCGCTGAGGATCTGCCCATTGCCCGCCATCTGCTGATACCAGCGGGTCGAGAGTTCAAAGGGCAGCTGGTAGAACGGCGAGGCGTTGAACGACATCGCCGCCATCACAAGGATCGGCGCGTAGAGAAAGAACAGGATCGCGAAAAGCCAGAGTTTCCCGATCATCGGCAGCAGCGAGCGGTTCATGTCCGGGCCTTTCCAAGGATGGGGCTGGCACAGGCAAGGATCAGCAGAACCACCGCCAGCAGGGTAAAGGACAGCGCCGCGCCAAGCGGCCAGTTGTAGACCGAAACGAACTGATCCTCGATCAGCGTGCCGTAATAGGTGCCCATACGCCCGCCAAGGATGCGCGGCTCCATGAAAGAGCCAACCACCGGCACAAACACCAGAACCGCGCCCGCCAGCAGCCCCGGCAACGACAGCGGCAGCAGGATGCGCCGCAGGATCGTCAGCTTCGACGCCCCCATGGACCGGGCGGCATCCACCAGATCATCGTCGATGGCCTGAAGCGCCAGATACGAGGTCAAGATGACATAGGGCAGGTAGCTGTGGATCAGCCCGATCACCACGGCATGGGTGGTGAACATCAGCTCGAGCCGCAGCTCGAAGGGCAACAGCCAGTTCAGCGCGTGTTCCAGCATGCCGTTGCCCCGCAGCACGATGGCCCATGAAAAGATCCGCACCAGCGAGTTGGACCAGAACGGCAGGATCACCAGCAGGAACAGCGTCTCGCGCGCCCGGCCCTTGATGGTGCGCGCCAGCACCAGCGCGCAGGGATAGCCGATCAGCACGCAGCCAAGCGTGACCATCAACCCCAGCTTCACCGATTTCCACATCAGGATGGCATAGGTCGGATTTGTCAGAAAGCGCGCATAATTGTCGAACGTGGCGCTCCAGTCCGGGTTGTCCTGCGGCAGATCCGTCAGGAAGCTGAAGAACAGCATGGCGGACAGCGGCAGGAACACCGCCAGCGTCAGCCAGAGATAGGCCGGCGACAAAAGCGCGAACAGGCGTCTGCGGTCCGCCGAAGCGGTGAGTTCGGTCATGCCGATCTCCTTGCATTGCGGGGCGGTCAAGTGGGGCGGGCCCGGGCTGAACGCCCGGACCCAGCGCTTTGGCAGGCGCCTGCGTTACTGGCGCGCCTTCAGCGTCTGCCAGATTTCCAGATACTGCTCCTTGGTGGCATCCTCGACAGGCACCTGAAACTGGACGCGGGCCAGCACCTCGGGGTCGCCCAGCACACGGCGGTTGAACGCCTCTTCGGGCAGCGCTGCGGCGGCCTTGGCATTGGCGGGGGCCGGCGAGCCTGCCTTGTCCCACGCGACGTAGAATTCCGGGTCAATCATCCAGTTGATGAAGGCTTCGCCCGCCGCCTTGTGCTCGGATGTGGCGGGAATGGACAGGGCATCCAGCCAGCCGATGGCGCCTTCCTCGGGGATGATGAATTCGATCTCCAGCCCCTGCGCGATCGAGCGCACCGCCGAGCCGGACCAGTAGGTCGCGATATCAAGCTGCCCCGAGGCCATGGACTGGTTCCAGTCGTTCTCGCTGCCCCAGAAGGTCAGCAGGTTGGGCAACAGCGCCGCCAGCTTGTCCTTGACCGCCTCGATGTCCTTGATGTCGTTGATGTCCTGACCGGTGGCCAGCGCCCCGATCTGCATCGCCTCGATGGCGTCATCGCGGATCGAGACATGGCCTTCGTATTTCGGATCCCACAGCGCCTCGATGCTGCTCGGGGCCGCGTCGACCGATTGGGCGTTGATCGCAAAAGAGGTCAGCCCCCATGTCCAGGGCACGCCATATTGCGCGCCGTCGATCTTCTGCATCGGGTCATCGGCGAATTTGGCGGGGATGCCGTCGAAATTCGACAGCGCCGCGGTGTCGATGGGGGCAATCAGCCCCTCGGCGGCGGCCTGCTGGGTGAAGGTCGCGTTGATCATCACCACGTCATAGGCACCGGGATTGGTGCGCAGCTTGGTCAGCATCTCCTGTTCAGAGTTGAAATATTCATGAACAACGGTGTGGCCGGTGGCCTCTTCGAAGGGCTTGGTGGCAAAGTCCTGATCGGTGCCGTAGCCCTGCCAGTTCAGCACGCGGATCTCATCCGCCAGGGCGCCGGTCGCGCTCAGCGCGGCAACGGACAGGGAAAGCAGGAAGGTCTTCATCTTTGGGTCTCCAGATTGGGGGTTGCGGGGGCTTGGCGCCCCTCTCTTGGTCTCACAGCAGGGCATCGACCTCTGCGCGTGCGGGGGCGGTTGCCGGCCCGGCCCGGGTCGTGGACAGGGCGGCAGCGATATTGGCGTAGCGGGCGGCGCGCAGGGCATCGCCGCTGGCGGCAAGCGCGGCGATGAAGCTGCCGATATGGCAATCGCCAGCGCCGTTGGTATCGATGGCAGCAACGCGGTGGGCGGGCAGCTGGTGGACCTGATCCCCGGTGCAGAGCAGGCAGCCGTTTGCGCCCTGCCGCAGAACCGCGCCCCGGCGGTTCGCGGCCAGCGCGCGCAGGGCAGGCAGAGCCTCGCTCTCGCCGGTCAGCACGGCGGCCTCATCGGCATTGGCGCTGATCCAGTCGGCGCGGGCCAGAACCGGTTGCAGATAGGCCGGGTCGAGCAGCCCCGCCACCGGCGAGGGATCGAAGATCACCGTGATGGCGCGCGGCAGCTGCGCGATCCATCCCGCCAGATCGCGGCGCGCCTGCGGGTAGTGCAGCGAATATCCTGACAGCAGCACATGGCTGACCGGGGACAGGTCGATCTGATCCAGCGCGGCGCGGCTGATGTCGCCTTCGGCGCCCGGAAAGCTGATGAAACTGCGTTCGCCATCGGGTTCGAGCAGCACGGTGCAGCAGCCCTGATCACGATCCTTCAGGGCGGGGCGGGCCAGTGAAATCCCCCGCGCCTGCAACTCTGTCGCGACCATCGCCGCCATTGGTCCGCTGCCCAGCGATCCGCCAAGCCGCACCGCCATGCCAGCGGCGCGGGCCGCAACCATGGCGTTGAACCCGCCCCCCGGCGCCATGGAGAACCCGCTGACCTCGGCCTCGCCCCCCGACGGGGGCAGCGCCCGGACGTTGTAGATCATGTCCACCACCGGCCCGGTCAGCTGCAACAGCAGGCTCATGCCACGGCGCCCGCGCGCAAGGCCAGCAGGCCGTCGGCGATGCGCTCGATGTCCAGATCATTGGCGGCCATCACCTGCGCCGCCGCCTGCGCCGGAACGGTGCCGCCAAGCGCGCCGCACATCGAACCGACGATGGCGCCGATGGTGTCGGTGTCATCGCCCGCATTGGCGGCGATCACCAGCGCGGTCCACAGATCGCCCTTTGCCAGTTTCAGGATGCCGAAGGCCGCCGGCACGCTTTCCCGGCTGGCGACAGAGGTGCCGATGCCCGCAATCAGCGCCTCTTCGCCCTGTTCCGACAGCGTCAGCGCCAGCTCGATCCGCGCCGCCATGTCCGGCTCGCCCACGGCAAAGCCAAGGGCCTGCCCGTCGCGGCAGGCCAGCAACGCGGCGCTCAGCGCCTGCTCCAGCGATTGCCCGGCAATGCCGCAGCTGATCAGCATCGCAACGGCGGCGGCAGCGGCGATGGCCTCTCCGGTGTTGTGGGTAACCCGGCAGGTGCGGGCGACCCGCGCCACCAGCTCGGGCCGGCTTGGCGGCATCATCAGCCCGATGGGGGAAATCCGCATGGCGGCGCCGTTGGTGGTGCCCGCCTTGCCGGTTTCCTCTGGCGATGCCCCGGCCAGCAGCGCGTCGATGGCGCGCCGCGAAGACGGGCCCAACAGGTCGGCCAACCCCTTGGCGCGGATCTTGGCCTCCCATTCCAGCAGATCGCGCGCCCAGCCGGCATCGTCAAAGGTATCGGGCTTCGCGATCAGCCGCTTGGCCAGCAGCAGCGTCTGTTCGGTATCGTCGGTGACCTGCGCGGCCTTCAGCCCGTGCGACACCGGATGCCCCTCGAAGGGCGCAAGGAAGCGCTCGATGCGGCCATATCTGGCGCGGGCCTCGGCGCGCGGCAAGGTCTGGGCGGGCATGCCAAGCGCATCGCCCGCCGCAAGGCCCAGCAGGGTAGATATCGCACGGGCGCGCGCGGCGGCGGTCGCGGTCATCTTCAGAACTCCATGTGCAGGCCGAAAAGCTCTGGATCCAGAAGGCTTTCGACATATTCCATCACCTCGCCCGACGCGGTGCGGGTCAGGCGGCGCAGGCGCAGCATCGCCGAGCCCGCAGGGCGCCTGAGCAACAGCGCATCTTCGTCAGACAGGGCGGGCAGCACATTGGCCCATTCCTCGCCCGAGGCCGCGACGATGTTGCGATTTTCCAGCGTGCGGCTGAGCGAGCCCTCTTCCAGCCCCTCGGTCAGGATGCTGGCAAACCCGTCTCGCCACGGCACCCGCGAGCGTTCCAGCGTCAGCGCGACGCCGGTTTCCTCGCGAAAGCGGATGCGGTCCAGCGCCAGCACCTCGGGCGCATCAAAGCCCGGCGCGCTGAGATCCATCGGAATGCGGGCGATATTGATGATCCGCGCCCCCAGCCGCGCCCCGCTGTCGGATAGCGAGATGCTCCAGCCAGCGCTGTTGTCCAGCACCGCGCCGCCGTAGGTCACAAAAGAGCCAATGCCCACCCTTGTCTGGATCAGCCCCTTGGCCGACAGGATGCCCAGGCCCTTGCGCACCGTCGCGCGGGACACGGCAAAGCGTTCGACAAGGGCGTTTTCGCTGGAGAGCGCCGCGCCGTCATGCAACGCGCCAGAGCGGATTTCCTCTTCGAGAAGACGCGCGATCTTCTGCGGTTTGCTCTCTGGTCCGATCCCGTGCATCTCGAACACTCCTGTCTATACCTGTATGCTAAACAGGTGCAGACAGGTCTGTCCAAGAAATACGGCGGCGGGCTGAAAGTTTTTCGAACCATGCCCGGTATCGCATCACGCGGCGATGTTACGAGCGCTGAAAACACCGCCTGCCTTGGCAGGCCCGGGCACACAGGTTCAAGGGGCCGCGCCATGGAGACGCGGCAAACCCCTGCCCCACCTCTGCCGGGCAAAGGCGGCGACACAGGTTCGCCTGCGCGCGCGATGCCCGCTAAGGGTCACCCGGCCTTTTCGACCTCTTGCACCAAACCGGCCTCCCAGTCTTCGGGCTGCCAGCGGCGCTTCGAGAACACCTCGTTCGCCGGGGTATAGAGGTCAGCGTAAAGGCGGCCAACGGCGTTGTATTGCTCTTGGTCGAGATACAGCTTTTCGGGGTCGATCAGCCCGTCGCGCACATGCATGGTCAGGATCTCTGCCACCACAAGGTCGCGCCCCTTGCTCAGTTGCAGCGTCACGGTGCGGCGGCATTCGAAGGACACCGGCGATTCCTTGATCCGCGGCGGCGCCACGAAGCGGCTTTCAACGGGGGTAAAGCCAGCGCGCTCGAACTCGTCCACCTCCGGTGCAAAATCAATAGCACAGATGTTCATGCCGTTAACGATGTCCATGTCGACCATGTTCACCACGAATTCGCCGCTTTCCTCGATGATGCGGGCGGTGTCGCGCTTGGTGCCGTCGTCGCGCCGCGCGAAGCCGATCACGCAGGTGGCGGGATCTTCGCCGAAGACGTTGAAGAAGCTGAACGGCGCGGCGTTCAGCACGCCATTGGCATCGACGGTCGAGATCAGCGCGATCGGGCGCGGCGTGACCGTGGCGCTCAGCAGCTTGTAGCGGTCTTTCGGGTTCAGCCGGGCGAGGTCAAGTTCCATGGGCGTCGTCGCTTTCAGATGATTGAAGGAAGGGCTTGCAGGGCGGTTCAGGCCCCGCTCAGCTCGGCGGCAAAGCGGGCGCAGATCGCTGCTGCAAGGATCGCCTGCTTGCCGTGGATGCTGGCCGCAAGCTGGCGGCTGGCACGGGTGTAGCTGATGCAGTCATGCACCACGAGGTCGGGGGCCTGCTCGGCCATTTCCTGCGCCGCCGCCCGCACGCTCGCCGCGTCGGCGTCGGGTTGCAGCGGAACGGCGAAACAGGTCCGCCCCGGCCGCTCCCAGCGCTTCAGACAGGCGGCGGCCTGCGCTGGCGACGGAATGAAGACGCCAAGCCGGCCAGCGCCCGGCAGGCAGCCATCCACCGCCCCGGTGATCAGGTCCGAGGCAAAATGTACGCCGGGGGCCTCGAGGCCGGGGAATTTGCCGGTGCAGGCGATGAGCGCCACATCGACGGTCTCGCGCGCCAGATCATCCAGCCGAGCGCGCATCCCTTCGGTGACGGCGGCCTTGCTGACAAACACCGAGCGCCCATCGGGCAGCGTGGTGTACAGCGTGTCGGCGTCGCTTGTCGGGGCGGCGGCGGCAAGGCCCGCCGCGTCGAGATGGTCGAGCGCGCCAAGCAGCTTCAGCTCGGCCGCGCCCGCAGGCAACACGTGGCGAAACTCCTCCTGCAAGGCCGGACGGGGCGATTGCCCGACCACCAGCAACCCAACGACGGGGCGGCTCACGCTGGCACCGCCTCGGTCAGCGCCGCGGCTTCGCCGACAACGCGCACCCGGGCGCGGATCGCCCG
This sequence comes from Salipiger sp. 1_MG-2023, assembly GCF_030547555.1. Classification (NCBI taxonomy): domain Bacteria; kingdom Pseudomonadati; phylum Pseudomonadota; class Alphaproteobacteria; order Rhodobacterales; family Roseobacteraceae; genus Salipiger; species Salipiger sp. 1_MG-2023. Next base: position 20,645 of record NZ_JAUOQN010000059.1, read on the forward strand.
CCCCGGCAGGTAGGACAGCGGCAGATCCTCGACGTCGATCACCTTGATGGTCTTTTCATCTGCCCCCGCCGCGATGGCCGCGGCAATCGCCGCGCTGCGTGCCTCGGCGATGGCATCGTCGCGATCCATGTCGCGGTAAATCCGGTCGGTCTCGCCCGAGATCTGCGCCATGGCCGCGCCGACCGCATTGGCCACGCCGCTGTGTTCGACCTGAATCACCTCGGAAATGCCGGGCATCTCCTGCGGGATCAGCCGCGCGCCACCGCCCACTGCCAACAGCGGCACCTCGGTCGCGTCGGTCTTCATGCGATCCACCGCCTCGGCGATATCGGCATGGATGCGCGCCAGCGCCGCCGCGACGAAATCGGCAGGCAGATCCGCCACCTTCGACGCATCGCCAAGCGAGATCAGCCCCGCCGCCACCGCGATATCCGTCGCGGTGATCTGCGCGCCGCCAAACACCCGCGCCTCTTGCGCCAGCCGGTAGCCAACCGATTCCGGCCCGACGGTCAGCGGATCGCGGCCGATCTTGGTGCCACCGCCCACGGCGATGGACAGCAGGTCGGGCATACGGAACAGGGTGCGCACGCCGCCAACTTCGACCACATTGTTAGCTTCGCGCGGGAAGCCATTGATCAGACATCCAATATCCGCTGTGGTGCCGCCAACGTCACAGACCATGGCGTTCTCGACCCCGGCCAGAAGCGCCGCGCCCCGCATCGAATTGGTCGGCCCCGACGCAAACGAGAACACCGGGTATTCGCGCGCCGCATCGGCGCGCACCACGGTGCCGTCGTTCTGGGTGATATAGAGCTGCGCGCCCAAACCGCTGTCGGCCACCGCATCGACAAAGGCCTGTGTCGTCTCGCGCGCCAGCCCGATCAGCGAGGCATTCATCAGCGCGACGTTCTCGCGTTCCAGCAGGCCGATACGGCCCAGCGTCGAGGACATGGTGACATGCACATCCGGGGCTTCGTTGCGCACGATCTCGGCCGCGCGCTCCTCGCAGGTTGCGGTCAGCGGCGAGAAGGTCGCCGAAATCGCCACGGCTTTGACACCGTCCTGCGCGAGCAGGCGTGCGGCGCGGGCGATCGCCTGCTCGTCCATCGGGTACAGCGGGCGACCGTCGTATTCGTGACCGCCTTCAACAAGATAGACGCCGCCGTTCACCTTCGACGCGAGGTCTTTGGGCCAGTCGCAGAATGGCACGAGGCTGGCCGAGGCCGGCAGCGACACGCGGATCGCCGCGGCGCGGCCAAGATCGCGCCGTTGCACCACGGCATTGGTGAAATGCGTGGTGCCGATCATCACCGCAACGATATCCTGCGCGGCATCTCCGGCCTTGGCGACCACCTCTTTAAGCGCGGTGCGCACACCGCTGGTCACATCCGACGTGGTGAAGGTCTTGACCGCCGCGATCACCTTGTCGCCATCCAGCAGCGCCGCATCCGTGTTGGTGCCGCCGACATCGATCCCGATGCGTTTCATGTGTTGGACTCCTCGAAGACCGATTTGAATTCCAGATCGAAGCCGAAGGCGCGCGGCCCGACGGCGGCGATGCCCTTCTCGCTGAGGAAAACCGCCGGGGCCGGCAGCGCCAGCACGCTGACCCGCTGACCAAAGCGCAGTGAATCCGTGCCGATGCCATCGCCCGACACGGTATCCAGCAGGCAGATCAGATCCGGCGTCATCACGATCGGTTCGCCATCAAGATAGGCCACCGAGAATTCGTTCTGGAAATGCACCACCATTTCCTGTCCGGCGAAATCATTCAGCCCCTCGATCCGGGCCTGACCGCGCAGGAAGCCTTCGGTGGTGCGCCGTTCGATATCCACGACCTTGCCGGTGAACAGGCGCAGGCCGTTGGCCGCCGACAGCACCGCCTCGATCGGGTCGGAATGTTCGGCGCGGGCCTTCAGCACGTTGACGCCAAGGTTGATCGCCTTGGACACCGAATACAGCACGCCATGCTGCTTGACCTCGGCGCCCGAGCGCGGCGCCTTGCAGGTGGCGGCGATCGATCCGATCTCGGTGCAGGCCTTGCGCGAGATCCGCTCCATCCAGCGCCAAGAGGCGGCGCGGGGAATGATCACCTCGTTGTCGCGGATATCGGCCATGGTCAGCGGGTAGCAGCGCAGCCCGGCCACCGCGACAGAGGTCATCTGCGCCTCGGGATAGGCCCGGCCCATGGTATCGGCATCCACCACCGGGTATCCGGTCAGCGCGGCGACCATCATCGGGTGCACGCCATTGCCGCCGCCGATTTCCAGCGACATCACCGCGTCGAACTTGCGGCCAAGGTATTCTTCCATCATCCGCAGCGGCTTCAGCGCAAATTCCGGGTCCGACAGCCGTTCCTGCCCGACCAGCGGCGCCCCCATGTTGGACAGCACCGCGACCAGCGCATCGTCATCCAGCGCGAGCGGGTCCATCAGCGTGACCTGACGGCCAGCGTCGTAGAGCAGCCGCATGTTGAGCAGCTTCTGATAGGGGTCGCCGCCGCCGCCAGTGCCCAGGATCCACGCGCCGACGGCCAGCGCCTCGATGTCATCTGCCGTCAGGGTTCTGTGGGTCTGGCTGGGAGACCTCTGGACAAGGGTGTTCATGTGTCATCCTCTCGTAGGGGCGACGGCCGTCAGTGCCGTGGCCCCAGCTCATGTCGGCTCGCAATTCGGGCCATCGTTGCTCGAAACTTCCGCTTCCATACCCCCTCTTCGCAAATAGCGTTTGACTATGAAGACGATCCCCCGGGCTTATGATGCGGCCATCCGGAATAGAACATAAAGCGAACAACGCCCATCATGTGATCAGACGCCCTGTACTCGCCTGTTTTTCAGGCACTCAAAAATCCAATCATAGTTCAGGCTGATGATAGGCATTGGGGATTGCTCTTTTTCCTGAAGGGTCTGTTCTGAATTGATGGGCCCTGCAGGCGGGCTCGGCAAGGTGAGCTTCCCTCGACGAGACCGGCACACCGATGGGCCCCGAAGACGGAGAGCAGACATGAAACTCAAACTGTTGACCTCGGCCGCTGCCCTTTTCGCCATGCTGGTGTCCCCAGCATCGGCGGCAGAGAAACGCGACGGCAAATACTGGATGGTGATCGGAAGCCGGCAGGCGGTGTCGCATATCGATCCCGGCCAGTCCTATGATTATTCCATCCGCATGATGACCCTCGCCCTGTATGACGGGCTGGTGAAATACACCGGCAACCCGCCCGAGGTCGAACCGTGGCTGGCCACCGACTGGACCACCTCGGAGGATGGCCTCGTTTGGACCTTCAACCTCGCCCCCGAGGCGACGTTCCACAACGGCGATCCGGTGACGGCCGAGGCCGTGGTCTATTCCTACAAGCGCGTTCTGGAGCTGAACGAGGGCGCATCCTGGATGCTTTCGGACATTCTTCAGCCCGAGAACATCAAGGCGCTCGACGCGCACACCGTCGAATTCACCCTCGACCGGGCCTATGCGCCGTTCCTGTCGTTCCTGCCGTGGTGGTTCATCGTCAACCCCGCGCAGGTCGAAGCCAATGTCGTCGATGGCGATTACGGCAAGGCGTGGCTGGCGGAAAACGACGCGGGGTCCGGCCCCTACGAGATGGAGCGCTTCGATCAGGGCACCGCGTACTGGCTGGCGCGCGATGCGGATTACTGGAAGGGCTTCCCCTATGACTCCGACGAGATGGGCGGCGTCATCTATCGCATGATTCAGGAAAGCTCGTCGCAGCGCGCCGCGCTGATGTCGGGCGAGGCCGATCTGGTCAGCGATCTGACTCCCGAGGAATTCGACGTCGTGGCCGGGCGCCCGGATATCGAGGTCACCGCCTCGCCGATGCTGGCGACCTTTGGTCTCAAGATCAACACGCAGGGCAAGTTGATGTCCGACATCAACCTGCGCAAGGCCGTCGCCTACGCCTTTGACTACGAGACGCTGCTACAGATCTACAACGGCAAGGCAACGCTTCAGACCTCGCCTTTCGCGGATGCGATCAAGGGCAAGGTCGATATCGACATGCCGCGTCAGGATATGGCAAAGGCCAAGGACTACCTGTCCAAGACGCCTTGGCCCGAAGGTGGCATCACGCTGGAATATGTCTATGTGCAGGGGCTTGAAGAACAGCGCCAGATGGGCCTGTCGCTGCTCAACAGCCTGAAAGAGCTGAACATCGAGCTGGAAATGGTGCCGCTGACATGGTCCAACATGGTGGCCCGCGCCTCGAGCGCCGAAACCAGCCCCGACCTGATGGCGGTCTTTGCCACGCCGGTGTTGACCGACCCCGACGCGGTGGCGATCCAGTATCACCCGATCTCGAACGGCAAATACTATGGCTCGCATTTCATTCAGGATGACGAACTGACCGCGCTGATCGATCAGGGCCGCAAGCTGTCCGACTGGGAAGAGCGCGCGCCGATCTATGCCGAGATCCAGCAAAAGATCGTCGACATCCAGCCCGAAATCTTCGGCATGCTGCGGATGCGCCAGTTCGCCCACCGCGACTATGTGAAGGGCTTTGTCGATACCCCGATCCGCATGTCCTCGGAGATCGACCTCTACCCGATCTACATCCAGCCCTGATCCCACAAACACCGCTCCGGGCGGCCTTGGCGGGCTGCCCGGACCCCTCAGAATCGAGACCGCGATGACAAGACTGATCCTCAAGCGCCTGGGAATGATGGTGGTGATGCTGCTGGGCCTCGCCATCATCACCTTCACCATCGCCAACATCGCGCCCGGAGACCCGGCGCGTCTTGCCGCCGGTCCTGATGCCACCCCGGAAATGGTCGAACAGATCCGCGAAACCCGCGGCTTTGACAAACCGCTTCCGGTGCGATTTGCCCTGTATGTCGGCCAGCTGGTGCGCGGCGATCTGGGCACCTCTGTCTATACCGGGCGCTCGGTCTCCGATGACATTGCCCAGTTCCTGCCGGCAACGATGGAGCTGGTCTTTTTCGCGATCACCATCGCCATCGTCTTTGGCATCCCGCTGGGCACGCTGGCCGCGCTCTGGCAGAACCGCTTTCCCGATCACGGCATCCGGCTGATCGCGGTGTCCGGCGCGGCGCTGCCGATGTTCTGGCTGGGCCTGATGCTGCAATGGTATCTTGCGCTGGAACTTGGCTGGTTCCCGCTTGGCGGGCGGCTGGGGGTGTTCGACGACGTGCCCCCGCAGATCACCGGCATGATCCCCATCGATGCGTTGCTGAACGGCGATCCGCGCACCGCGCTCACCGCGCTTTGGTACATGGTTCTGCCTGCCGCCGCGCTCAGCCTGCCGGCGCTGGCGGCGATCATCCGCGTCAACCGCGCCGAGATGCTCGAGGTGCTGGGCCGCGACTATGTCATCAACGCCAAGGCGCAGGGCATTGGCCCGCTGCGCATCACCGCGATCTATGCCCAGAAAAACGCCATCCTGCCGTCGCTGGCGATGATCGGCCTGCGCTTTGGCTGGATGCTGGGCGGCACCGTGCTGGTCGAGGGCGTCTTCGATTTTCCCGGCATCGGGCTTTATGCCGCCAAGGCCGCCGTCTCGTCGGACTTCGAGCCGATCATGGCCGTGACGCTGATCCTTGGCGCCGCCTTCATGTTCACCAACCTGCTGATCGACCTTGCCTATGCAGTGCTTGATCCGCGCGTGCGCAACCAAGTCTGAGGTAGAACAGATGACATCCGCCAGTTCCGCTTCGGCCACGCCGACCGCCCGCCAACCGATGAAATACCGCGAGACCCGCCGGCTGATCCGCACCTATTCGCGCAGCTTCTCGTCGATGGTCGGGCTGGTGATCGTGGCGCTGTTCCTGCTGATCGCCGCCTTTGGCCCGCTGCTTGCGCCCTATCCAGAGGATGCTTACGGCGCGGTGGATTTCTCGGCCAAGCTGTTGCCGCCCTCGCCCGAGCACTGGTTCGGCACCGATCAGGTCGGCTCGGACATCCTGTCGCGGGTGCTGATTGGCGCGCGCACCACGTTGCAGATCGGCCTGACCGTGACCGGCATCGCCATCCTGATCGGCGTGCCGCTGGGGATGATCGCCGGCATGACCAGCGGCTGGCTTCCCGAAGCGATCATGCGCGTGACCGATATCTTCCTGTCCATCCCCGGGCTGATCCTCGCGATTGCCATTGTCGGCGCGCTGGGGCCGGGCATCGGCAACGCCATGGTTGCCCTCGCGCTGGTGTGGTGGCCCGGCTACGTCCGGCTGGTGCAGGCCAAGACCCTGAGCCAGCGCAACGAAACCTATGTCGATGCCGCCCGCGCGCTTGGCGCCGGGCCGCTGCGGGTGGTGTTTGTGCATGTGCTGCCCAACTGCCTGTCACCGATCATCGTCAAGGCGTCGATGGACATGGGGCTGGCGATCCTTGCGGCGGCCTCGCTGGGCTTTCTCGGGCTGGGTGCGCAGCCGCCCTATCCCGAATGGGGCGCGATGGTCTCGACCGGGCGTTCCTACCTGCCGGACTGGTGGTGGTGGGTAGTGCCCCGAGAGGTGGTGTAAGAGCGCCGACCTTCGGAGAGGTCCAAGGCTGATCAGGTCGCCACGGCGGA